>JBFGBS010000390.1:0-3007 GCA_041567475.1 Arthrobacter sp. | reverse complement strand
GTCCAGGTGGTCCCCGGACACGGCGATTTCCAGGCCGTCGTAGCCCCAGCCGGAGGCCAGGCGCGCGACTTCCTCGAACGGCAGGTCGGCCCACTGGCCGGTGAACAGGGTGTACGGGCGGGCCATATCAGGCTCCTTCAAAAGCGGCATACGACTTATGTTCAACGGCTGTGACGGTGCTCTTGTTATTGGCTGATTTCTCGATCGCGGCAAGGATGAGCTGTACCTGCAGCCCTTCTTCGAACGATGGCGAAGGAGCGGCGTCGGTATCGATGGCCACCAGGAAGTCGCGGATCTGGTGGGTGAAGGTGTGTTCCCAGCCGATCACGTGGCCCTGCGGCCACCACGCGCCGACGTACGGGTGCTCCGGTTCGTTGACGAGGATTCGCCGGAACCCCTGCTCCCGCACCGGGGTGGTGGCGTCCAGGAAGTTTAGTTCGTTCAGGTTTTCGAGGTCGAATGTCAGTGACCCGAGCGAGCCATAGACCTCGATCCGAAGACTGTTTTTTTGCCCTGTGGCCACGCGGGAGGCCTCGACCGAGGCGCTGATGTTTCCTGTCATCCCTAGGGTGGCCCATGCGGCGTCGTCCACCGTCACTTCTTCCGGACCGTTGGGGCCGGGCCGCACTGCGACGAACGTCCTCAACATGCCGGTCACCTCAGTCACAGCTTGACCGGTGAGATGCTGGACCTGGTCGATGGCATGGGAGGCGATGTCCCCCAGTGCGCCAGAGCCGGCGGTTTCCTTCCGCAGCCGCCAGGTCATTGAGGCCTTGTCATCGGCGAGCCAGTCCTGCAGGTACGCTGCCCGGACGTGCCGGACGGTGCCGAGCCGGCCCTCCGCTATCAGTTCCCGGGCGAGGGCTAGGGCGGGCACACGGCGGTAGTTGAACCCGACCATGGACTGGACCCCGCGTTCTCGGGCCGCCGAGGCCGCCGCCGCCATGGCCTCTGCCTCGGCCAGGGTGTTGGCCAGCGGTTTTTCGACCAGGACGTGTTTGCCGGCCTCAAGCGCGGCGATGGCGATTTCGGCGTGCATCCAACCGGGGGCGCAGATATCGACGATGTCGATGTCGTCCCGCGCGATCACCTCCCGCCAGTCCGTCGCGGACTCGGCCCACCCGTATTTCGCGGCGGCCTCGGCGACCCCGTCCGGATCCCGGCCGACCAGGACCCGCTGTTCGAATGCCGGGACGTCAAAGAAACTGGCAACATTGCGCCAGGCATTCGAGTGGGCCTTGCCCATAAAGGCATAGCCGATCCCGGCCACGCCCAGGGGTTTGCTCGGATTGGTCCGGTAGGACATGATATTTGTTCTTTCTGGAATGGCGACGGGCTTGGTCTTTGGTGAGCTTGCACGGGCCACAGTCGTCGGCGACAGGGCTGAGGGAATAGGCCCGAGGCCAGGCCTCCTGCGAACGAGAGTTCGATGGCTACAGGCTGCGCACGGTGGGGGAGGGGCTGGTACCCGGGGTAACGGGAGGAGGGCGGACGGCCCGCACTCCTCCTCCTCCCTCGTGCTTACTTCGTGGTTGTGGCGAGATCGGCGACCAGTGGCACGTCGACCCACACGCCCTTCTCGGCAGAGGCCACGATCGCGTCGTCGATGAGCGCCGTCTGATAACCGTCGGCGAAGTTCGGGCTTACGCTGCCGCCTTCGGCGATGGCTTTGAAGAAGTCGTGTGCCTCGATGATTTTCGTCTCGCCGTAGCCGATTCCCAGGGCCGGGATGGGCCAGAGGCCGTCCCCGTAAGGGTGGGCCGGGCCGGTATAGACGGTACGGAATCCGCGCCGGTCGTTCTGGTCGGAGGCGAAGCAGACCTGAAGTTCGTCGCGGCGTTCGTAGTTGAAGGCGATGCTGCCTTCAGTGCCGTGGATCTCGAAGGTGATGAAGTTGTTGCGGCCGTAGGCGTTGCGGGTCGCCTCGATTGAGCCGACGGCGCCGTTGGCGAAGCGGACCATGGTCATGACCTCGTCGTCGACGTCGACCTCTCCGCGGGGCCCTTCGCCGCCCCGGACGTTCCCCAGTGCGTCGGAGCCCCCGGTCTGCAGCGGACGTTCGGGAATCCAGGTTGAGAGGAGCGAGTTCACGGAGGAGAACTCGCCTACAAGGTAGCGGGCCATGTCGACGACATGGGTGGCGATGTCACCGAGGGCTCCGGAGCCGGCGATGTCCTTCTGGAAACGCCAGGAAAGGGGGGAATTGGGGTTCGCGGACCAGTCTTGGAGATACGTGCCGCGGAAGTTGAGGATCTGCCCGATGGCGCCTTCCTCGATGTATTTCTTGGCCAGGGCGACGGCAGGTGTGCGGCGGTAGTTGAAGGCAACCATGTGGACGATGCCTGCGTCCTTGACAGCGTCATACATGGCCCTGGCCTCTTCGCCCGTGCGGGCGAGGGGCTTTTCGCAGATGATGTGCTTGCCGGCCTGCGCGGCGGCGATGGCAATCTCGGCGTGGAGGTGATTCGGGGTGGCGATGTCGACGACGTCGATGGCCGGATCGTCGACGATCCGGCGCCAGTCGGAGGTGGAGTGTTCGAAGCCGAAGCGGCGGGCGGCCTCTGCCGCGAGTTCGTCGGTGGCTTCAGCGATGGTGTGGCGGACGGGCAGGGCCGGGGCCGGCCAGAAGAACATGGGCATGGCGGAGTAAGCCAGGGAGTGCGCCTTGCCCATGAAGCCGCCTCCGATGAGGCCGACGTTGAGACTTTTCACGATGGTGTTCCTTTTCTGAAATGTGTGTGGGGGAGGGGTGTTAGCGGAGGAGTTCTTTGAGGTATCGGTGGCTGATCTCGGCGGCAGCGCGCGGGTCGCCGTCGTACTCGTCGAGTTCGACCATCAGCCAGCTGTCGTAGCCGCTCTCGCTGATGGCTTGGAGGATGTCCGGGAAGTCGAGTTCTCCCTGCCCCAGGGGCAGGAAGGCGAAGGGATCCTTCCGAAAGTCCTTGAGGTGGACGTGGCGTATGCGGTCCGGGTATTTGCGGATGAGGGCGGCGGGGTCGCCGCCGCC
>JBFGBS010000389.1:0-3011 GCA_041567475.1 Arthrobacter sp. | reverse complement strand
GTTGTTTTTCCTCTCCGTCTCGCTCGGCACCACCGTGGCCGGGATTCTGGCCGGGCTCTACAATCCGGCCGACGAACTGCCCTATTTTGTGGGGATCGGCGGTGCCGCGATAGTGCTCGCCGTCGGACTGGCGGCAGCCTCGCCGGCGATCAGCAAGCGCATGGGCGGCGTCCGCTAGCCCCCTGACGCGAAGAAACCGGGGCCGTGCAGGCGGCAAAACGCCGCCTGCACGGCCTAGGCGGCGTCTCTAGACCCTGTACCCGCTGTACGATGCGGCGGTCATACCCAGTGCAACGAACAGTCCGATGACCAGGATGGTGATCGCGATGCCCACGTACCCCAGGACCAGCCCGCCGATCGCCATGCCCCGTCCGGCGGGTTCACGCCGGAGAGCCAAGTGGCCCAGGATGACGGCGGCGAGCTGCGGGAGGATGAAGACGCCGAAGCCGAGGTACACGGCGATTCCGCAGCACAGGCTGGAGATGCTCAGGCCCTTGGGCTCGGGTGGCAGCGGGTAATAGACCGGCTGGCCATACGCGTTGTACGGGCCGGCTGGTTGCCCATAGGGCGGCTGGCCGTAGTCCGGCGCCCCGTAGTGCTGGCCGGATGCGGCAGGCGGCGTGCCGTACGGCGGACCGTATGTCGGGCCGTACTGCGGCTGCTGGCCCTCCGGCGGGCCGTCCTTGCCCGGCGTCGGCTGGTTGCTCATGAATTCCCCTCTGGTGTCCCTGCTTCAAGCCTACCGCCGGGCGGATCCGCTGGTCAGGACTTTGTTACGCGCCGACGACCGGATTCGGCCAAAGCATAGGGCGCTCCGCCGTCCTCTGGCATGCTGGTGCCATGGCTAGCCGCGCGGGCACAGTTGCCCAACCCCAAGACCTTGTTGACCTCACTGCGCTCCTGGACGCGTACTACGATGTTTCGCCCGACTTGGGCGACCCCGGCCAGAGGGTTGCCTTCGGCACCTCGGGCCACCGTGGTTCGAGCCTGAAGGCCTCCTTCAACGAACCTCACATCCTGGCGATCACGCAGGCGATCGTGGAGTACCGTGCGGGTCAGGGCATCACCGGCCCCCTCTACCTCGCCAAAGACACCCACGCACTGAGCGAACCGGCGCAGAATTCCGCACTCGAGGTCCTCGCTGCCAACGGTGTGCACGTGCTCATCGATGCCCGGCATGGCTATACACCCACGCCGTCCCTGAGCCACGCCATCCTCACCCACAATCGCCATGCACCGGCAGGGGCGCCGCAGGCCGACGGCATCGTGGTCACCCCGAGCCACAACCCTCCCGGCGACGGCGGATTCAAGTACAACCCCCCGCACGGCGGCCCCGCCGACTCCGACGCGACCGGCTGGATCGCCAACCGGGCCAACGAATTGCTCGAAAACGGCCTGCGCGGCGTCAAGCGCATCCCGCTGGCCGAGGCGAACAGCGCCTCGACCACCGGGAAATTCGATTTCCTGAGCAGCTACGTCGACGACCTGCCCTCGGTCCTGGACCTGAATGCCATCCGCGACGCCGGCGTGCGGATCGGGGCCGACCCCATGGGCGGGGCCTCCGTGGACTACTGGGGCGAGATCGGCGAACGCCACCATCTGAACCTCACCGTCGTGAACCCGACCGTCGACCCGCAGTGGGCCTTTATGACCCTTGACTGGGACGAGAAGATCCGGATGGACTGCTCGTCGCCGTCGGCGATGGCATCCCTGATCAACCGGATGTCCGCGGGTGCCAGCTTCGACATCGCCACCGGAAACGACGCCGACGCCGACCGCCACGGCATTGTGACACCGTTCGTTGATGGACAGGGCGGGCTGATGAACCCGAACCATTACCTCGCCGTCGCGATCGACTACCTCTACCGGAACCGCACCGGCTGGAACCCGCAGTCCGTGATCGGCAAGACCCTCGTGTCCTCGTCGATCATTGACCGGGTGGCGGAAAGCCTCGGCCGCAAGCTCGTGGAAGTTCCGGTCGGCTTCAAATGGTTCGTCCCGGGACTGCTCTCCGGCGACGGGGCCTTCGGCGGCGAGGAATCCGCCGGTGCCTCCTTCAACCGGATGGACGGCAGCGTCTGGACTACCGACAAGGACGGCATCCTGCTGGCCCTGCTGGCCTCGGAGATCACCGCCGTGACCGGTAAATCCCCGTCCCAGCTGTACAAGGGGCTCACGGACCAGTTCGGCGACCCGGTGTATGCCCGGATCGACGCCGCTGCCTCCCGCGAACAGAAGGCCGCCCTCGGCAAGCTCTCGCCGGCGGACGTCACGGCGACCGAACTGGCCGGCGAAACCATCACGGCCAAGCTGACGGAGGCCCCCGGAAACGGCGCGTCCATCGGCGGCCTCAAGGTGGTCACGGAAAACGCCTGGTTTGCGGCCCGGCCGTCCGGAACCGAGGACGTTTACAAGATCTACGCCGAGTCCTTCAAGGGTGCGGAGCACCTCAAGCAGGTCCAGGCCGAGGCCAAGGCCCTTGTGGACGGCGTTATTTCCTAGCCAGCGGTCAGCCGGGTTCGGGCAGATCAGGGCGGAGGGCCTCACCGCCGTCGCCCTGATCTGCCCGAGCCCGCGGACGCCCCCCGGCACGCTCGGGTGCCGGACCAGTCACCCGGCTGCTCGTCCGCGGTCAGTTCGCCATCAGGTCGTCACCAGGTCGCCAGCGATCAGGCGGATTTGTCTTCCAGGCTGGCGGCCAACACCGAGCGGTTCCGGCCCAGCGTCTTGGCCCGGTAGAGGGCCTCGTCCGCCGAGGCGACCAGCGACTGCAAATCCACGCTCCCGGCGGGAACGGCCGCGATCCCGTAGCTCACCGTTGGCAACCGGGGGATCACGGCGGGTTTTTCCATCCTCAGCCGTCGGCTGATGTCCGCGGCGATGCCGCTGGCTGTTTCCGGGGTGACGCCGGGGAGCAGGATGATGAATTCCTCTCCGCCGTAGCGCCCCACCAGGTCGGTGGAACGGACAACCGAAGTGCAGGCCGCCGCGAAGGCCTGGAGTGCCGTGTC
>JBFGBS010000388.1:0-3023 GCA_041567475.1 Arthrobacter sp. | reverse complement strand
GCCACAGGACGGCGTCGTGCTCGATTCCGGCGCCCAGTTCGGGCAGCGCGATGCGCGTACTGAGGAAGTCCGGGGCATAGCCTGCCCGCTCGGTCGGTACCCCGGATCGGGATGCAGCCTCATCAGCCATCTCATGCTCCTCGTCAGGGCCGGTACAACAGCGTCCGCGTACCACAGCCGTTCGGGTCTCAGGCCGCCACACTACTGCACCCGCCTACAGCGCCTGCCTGCTGCGCCCGCCTGCTGCACCCGTCTGGTGCGCCTGACTGCTGCGCCTGTGAGTGCCGGTGGACGGCCGGGGAGTTGCCGGATTCCCTTGTATTCGAATATATGTTCGAATAACATGAGCCCATGAACAACGCATCAGAGCCGTCCTTTCAGGAACCCGCCGCCAGGGGAGCCGGCCAAGGCGGCCCCGGTGAGGAAAGGTCCGGCGGCATAGTGCGCAGCCGCGGGCGTTCAGGCCCGGAGAGCGGCCCGCCCGGATCCGGGGTGCTCAAGGCCATGAGCCCGGGCGTGGTGGATTTCCTGTTCCGGAAACTCGTCGCGGGGGAGTCCCCGGAGGACTTCCAATGGCACCGGGAAGGCGTCGCGCTCGCCGAACAGCCGCCCGGGGCGGAGTTGGCCCGCCGGCTGGCCGGAACCGATCTCGATGCGCTGACGCCTAGGGAGCTTTTCCACTACGTCCGCGCCGCCCAGAGGCTCGCGGCGTGGGCCGAGGCCCTGCGGGAGGAGGCTGTCGGCCGCTACTGCGCCCCTGGTCCCGGCGATGCAACCTTCCCGCCCTGACGTAAGCGGGGAGCACCCTGAAATGCCGGATTTGACCTTCATCACATCGCCGCCGTTGTCCTAACCTGCCGCGGACAAGGTAACGTTTTTCATATGGCTGACTCTGACATTCGTTCATGCACGTTCGGGAACCTCGTAACCGCCATGGTTACGCCTTTCACAACCGACGGTGAGGTGGACTACAAGCAGTCCGCAGAGCTGGCCAGCAAACTCGTCGACGACGGCAATGACGCCCTCGTCATCTCCGGCACCACCGGGGAAACCTCCACGCTCGAAGACGACGAAAAAGAGAAGCTTTTCCGCGTTATCGTCGAGGCTGTCGGGGACCGGGCCAGGGTTATCGCCGGCACCGGAACCAACCACACCTCCCACTCGATCGAGATGGCCAAGCGTGCGGCCAAAGCCGGCGCCCACGGCCAGCTGATCGTGACCCCGTACTACAACAAGCCAAGCCAGGCCGGGATCCAGGCCCATATCGAGGCCGTGGCAGACGCTGCCGACCTCCCCGTGATGGTGTACGACATTCCCGGCCGGGCAGGCGTGCCCATCCTCCCTGAAACCATGATCCGGTTGGCCGACCACCCGCGCATCGTGGCGCTGAAGGACGCGAAGGCTGATTTCGCGGCCATTACGAAGGTCCTGGCCAACACCGACCTTGATGTCTATTCAGGCGACGACGGACTGACGCTGCCGTGGATGTCCGCCGGCGCCGTCGGCCTGGTCAGCGTCTCGGCACACGTGGCGACGCGCCAGTTCCGCGCCATGATTGATGCCGCACTTGCGGGCGATTTCGCCACCGCCCGCACCATACATTTCGAACTGGACCCCGTGGTCCGTGCAGTGATGTCCCATATCCAGGGTGCTGTAGCTGCCAAGCAGGTTCTTAAGTGGCAGGGAGTCCTGCCCAACTCGGTTGTCCGTTTGCCCCTCGTGGAGCCGGGCGAAGCCGAGATCAAAATCATCCGCGAGGATTTGGCGGAAGCCGGACTGCTGCTGTCCTGATCGGGTGACCTTCCCGAGCAGTTCAAAATCGTCCGGTCTTCGCCTGGAAAGTAGCGCACTATGACCCAAACCGCCCTTCCCGGCCTTGTCACGCCGCCGAAGCTCGCCAAAGACACCCTGCGGATCGTCCCGCTCGGTGGCCTGGGGGAGATCGGCCGCAACATGACCGTCTTCGAAATCGACGGCAAGCTCCTGATCGTTGACTGCGGCGTCCTCTTCCCCGAGGAGACCCAGCCCGGCGTTGACCTGATCCTGCCCGATTTCTCCTACATCCAGAACCGGATGGAAGACATCGTTGCCGTGATCCTGACCCACGGCCACGAGGACCACATCGGCGCCGTCCCGTACCTGCTGCGGCTGCGCCAGGACATCCCGATCATCGGTTCGAGGCTGACGCTCGCGCTGATCGAGGCGAAGCTCCAGGAACACCGGATCAAGCCGCGCACGCACGTCGTCGTCGAAGGCGAAGTCGAGAAGTTCGGCCCCTTCGAGTGCGAGTTCGTCGCCGTCAACCACTCCATCCCGGACGCGCTTGCGGTCTTCATCCGCACCTCCGGCGGCACCGTGCTGCACACCGGTGACTTCAAAATGGACCAGCTGCCGCTCGACGGCCGGATTACGGATCTCCGCCACTTCGCCAAGCTGGGCGAAGAGGGCGTGGACCTGTTCCTCGCCGACTCCACGAACGCCGACGTCCCGGGCTTCACGACGGCCGAAAAAGAAATCGGCCCCACCCTGGACCGGCTCTTCGGACAGGCCTCCAAGCGCATCATCGTCGCCTCGTTCTCCTCGCACGTGCACCGGGTCCAGCAGGTCCTCGACGCCGCGGTCAAGCACAACCGCAAGGTGGCCTTCGTGGGCCGCTCCATGGTCCGCAACATGGATATCGCCTCCAAGCTCGGTTACCTCGAGGTTCCCGCCGGCACCGTGGTCGACATCAAGAACATCGACAACCTGCCGGATAACCGCGTGGTGCTGATGTCCACCGGTTCCCAGGGTGAGCCGATGGCGGCCCTGTCCCGGATGGCCAACGGCGACCACCGCGTCGTCGTCGGCGTAGGCGATACCGTCATCCTCGCCTCCAGCCTGATTCCGGGTAACGAGAACGCCGTCTACCGCATTATCAACGGCCTCCTCAAGCTCGGCGCGGACGTCATCCACAAGGGCAACGCCAAGGTCCACGTCTCGGGCCACGCCGCCGCCGGTGAACTGCTCTACTGCTACAACATCCT
>JBFGBS010000387.1:0-3026 GCA_041567475.1 Arthrobacter sp. | reverse complement strand
GTGATGATGGACGCACCCGCCTTCAAATGCGGCACGGCCGCCCGTGCGGTCCAGAGCAGCGAATACAGGTTGGTCTGGAAGACCCGGTCGAATTCCTCCGTGGGGAGCGACTCGAAGCTGTCGCGGTTCTTCTGGTAGGCCGCGTTCAGCACCAGGACATCCAGCCGCCCGAAGGCGCCCACCGTGTCCTCGACAATGCTTGCCGCGAATTCCTCGCTCCGTCCGTCACCGGGCAAAAGCAGCGCCTCGCGGCCTGCCTTGCGGATCCACGCGGCAGTGTCCTGGGCGTCCGCTTCCTCTTCCGGGAGGTAGGAGATTGCCACGTCGGCACCCTCCCGCGCGAAGGCAATGGCCACGGCCTTGCCGATGCCGGAGTCCCCGCCCGTGATCAGGGCCGCTTTGCCGGTAAGCGCCCCGCTCCCCCGGTAGCTCTCCTCGCCGTGGTCCGGAGCCGGGTCCATCGGTGCGGTCAGGCCCGGTTGTTCCTGGACCTGTTCCGGGAAGGACCCGGAGAAGTATCCGCCGCGGGGGTCCTGCGGCTGGTCGTGGCGCTTGCTTTCATCTGTCATAGTCCACCTGCCCAACGTGTCGGTTTGCGGGTTTGGCCGCCACCTTCCGGGGCCGGGCTTCATCCGGGAGCCAGCCACGGGAGGTAGTCAGGACCACACTACCCGAGTATCGTCAGCAAGCTTAGTACCTACTTGAAATTGTGCCTTCCGGAAGCCTAAATTGAATATGCGCTGAAGCCGCACGCGGCCGACCGAGACCCGCAGGAGCACCAATGCCGGGCATCCGAAACCCCCTCAGCGACGGACGCAACGAATCCGTCGAGGAGCAGATGGACCGCAACTGGGGTGAGTTGCTGCAGGAGCTGCGGGTCCTCCAGACCGGGGTGCAAATTCTCGCCGGCTTCCTACTGACCCTGCCGTTCCAGTCACGGTTCGAAACGCTCGATGACTTCCAGGTCGGCCTCTACCTCACGAACGTGGCGCTGGCGGCACTCACGACGGCGACGATCCTGCTCCCGGTGAGCGTGCACCGCCGGCTCTTCCGCAAGCGGATGAAAGCCACGCTCGTGGATAGCGCGAGCCGCATCGCGAAGGTCTCCCTGGCCGGCGTCGGGCTCCTCAGCGTCGGCACGACTGCCCTGATCTTTGACGTCACCGCCGGGCGGGCGGCTGGATTCACGGCCGGCGCAACGTTGCTGGGCGTCCTGCTGGTCCTGCTGGTCCTCGTCCCGGACCGGTTGCTTCGCCGGGCCGGGACGGACACGCAGGTGCCGTCCACGCAAGACTCCGGAACATGAATCCGGAGGCCTATTACTGCCGCGACCCGGCCTAGGCGCCTTCCAGGACCTGGCTCGTGGCCCAGGCGAGGTATTTCGCGGCGTTGGCGACGGCGTCCTCCGGGCCGGCGGCCACATCCAGCAGCTGCGCCGCGGCGACCACTCCGCGGCGGGCCAGGTCCTCCGGGGTGACCAGGATCCGCCCGGCGACGATAATCACGGGGATGCCGCGGGCCTGCGCGGCCTCCGCCAGCGCGATCGGCGCCTTGCCGGTCAGGGATTGGGCGTCGAGCGAGCCTTCGCCGGTGATGACCAGATCCGCCTCGGCGAGTTTTCCGGGCAGGCCCGTGAGTCCTGCCACGAGGTCGAATCCGCTCTCCAGGACTGCCTCGCTGAAGGCCAGGAACGACGCCGGGAACCCGCCGGCGGCTCCGGCGCCGGGAACATTCACATCCCGGCCGGTGGCCCCGCGGAGCACGGAGGCCCAGTTGCGCAGTCCGGCATCGAGCAGTTCGACGGCGTCATCATCGGCGCCCTTCTGCGAAGCGAAGACGTGGGCGGCCCCGTCGCTGCCGTACAGCGGATTCTGCACGTCCACCGCCATCCTGAACTTCACCGCCGTCAGTCGCGGGTCGAGTCCGCCGGCGTCGACGGACACCACCTCGGCCAGGGCGCCGCCGCCCAGCGGCACCACGTTTCCGGCCGCGTCCAACGGCTTCAGACCCAGGGCGCGGAGCGCGCCGCTGCCGCCGTCGCTCATGGCCGAGCCGCCGAGCCCGAGTACGATTTCGGTCGCTCCGGCGTCCAGTGCGGCGGCAACCAGCTGCCCGCAGCCGTAGCTGTGGGCCCGCAAGGCGTTCTCCGGCGTTGGTTCCATCTGCGCCAGCCCTGAGGCCTGGGCCGTTTCGATCACGGCCGTCGCGCCGCCGAACGCATCCTTGCGGAGCGCCCAGGCTGCCCCGAGCGGGGCCAGGATGGGTCCGACGACGGCGTTGATCCGTTCCTCGTAGCCGGCCGCAACCGCTGCCGCCAAGGTGCCTTCGCCGCCGTCGGCTACCGGGCACTGGATGGCCTCCGCGTCCGGATAGACCCGCAGGGCGCCTTCGGCGATGGCGGCGGCGGCCTCGGCGGCGGTCAGGGAGCCTTTGAACTTGTCCGGGGCGATGAGGATGCGCATGTTCCTATCCTGCCAGCAGAATCAGACACCGGAACGACCGGCAGGATCGGACATGACGGACCGGGGCGTCAGCGCAGCCAGCGTCCGCGGTCCTGCAGGACCGCTTTGAGCGTATCGGCCCGGTCCGTGACGATGCCGTCGACGCCGAGGTCCAACAGCCGGTGCATCTCCGCGGCTTCGTTGATGGTCCAGACATGCACTTGGAGACCGTTCCGGTGCGCACGCCGGACGAACCCGCTCGTCACCACGGTGACGGCGCCGTAGCGGACCGGAACCTGGAGCGCGTGGACGCCGCGGAGTGCCCGTGCCGCGGCACGACGCAGCAGCACGTCCGGCAGCACCGGCCCCAACAGGACAAACAGGGCGATGGAGGCCATGCCGGCTGAACTGGCGGCGGGCCGGCTGAGCCGTCGCAGTACCGCCCGGCGGCGGCGGTCCGAGAAGCTGGCGATCAGGACCCGGTCATGCAGTCCGTGCCGTTCGATGGCGGCGGCCACGGTGGCTACGGAGTTCCAGTCCTTGACGTCGAGATTGAGCCGGACGTCGGGGAATTCCGTGACGAGG
>JBFGBS010000386.1:0-3026 GCA_041567475.1 Arthrobacter sp. | reverse complement strand
TGACGAGCACGCCCACCTCTCCCAGTGGCCGCGGCGGAAACATCAGCGGGTCATCGTCACGGCCCAGATCACCGGTGAAATGCACCGACTGGGAGCCGATGCCGATGTGGACCTGGGCCGCGCCCAGGATGTGCCCGGCCGGAACAAAGGTCAGTTCCATGCCGCCGCCAAGGTCAAGGGGCGCATCGAAGGAGCAGACCTTGAATTGGTTGAGCGACTTGACCGCGTCGGCGGCGGTGTAGAGCGGCAGCGGGGGGCTGTGCGTGGAGGATCCACGGTGGTCGGCGTACCGGGCTTCTTCCTCCTGCAGGTATCCGCTGTCCGGCAGGAGCAGCTTGCAGAGGTCCGTGGTGCCGTCCGTTGCGTAGACGGGGCCCTCGAATCCGTCCCGGACCAGCGCCGGTACGTAGCCGGTGTGGTCCAGATGCGCGTGCGTCAGCACCACGGCGTCCACGGAGTGCGGCGGGACCGGGAACGGTGCGCGGTTGCGTTCACGGCTGCGCTTATACCCCTGGAACAGCCCGCAGTCGACCAGCACGCGTGTGCCGCCGGAGTCGATCAGATAGCGGGAACCGGTGACGGTGTCCGTCGCCCCGAGAAAACGGAGGGTGGGCTGCTGGTGCCTTGTCATGGTGCTCCTAAGCTTCCGCCCCGCCGCTGGCGCGACCTAGGGCCGAAAGTCACGTCCCCGGGCCGCGGCGAACGCGCCGCTACACGCTGCACCGGTCACGGGCTAACCGGCTAGTGGCCATCCCCGTGTTTGGGTACTCCATCCTCGTGCCCGGCGTCGTCGTTGCCCGAGTGCCCGGATGCGGTCTCCTGCCCGGAGCCCGGTTCGGGTTCCTTGGACAGGTCCACGCCCTCCCCCGTCGGTGATCGAGGCGTAACGGTGACCTCGCTGCTCGTGACGCCACCGCTGCGGGCCATCCCCTCCCTTACGGCTTCCACGAGGGCGTCGCTGAGCAACGGACCCGTATAACTGACCGCCACGGCGCCACCCTCCAGCGACGTGTCATAGGTCCCGAGCGCATCTGAAAGGATTCCCTCGGCGGTGATGGATTCTGCCAACGGCCCAGGGACGGCTGAGGCAAGCGTGAACCGAAGGTCATGGACCAGCACTGACGCCACATGGACGTGCTCCACCCCGGGGTAGGACGCCTCCGGCCCGAAGGCACGTTCGGCCAGGCGCTCCGCGTCCGCACGCGAAGCTTCCGGTTCAAGCGCCACGATCAGCTCCGGGACGAGATGGTCCAGGACGGCGGGATCCAATACATTCGGTGAAATCGCGAAGAGCTGTAGGCCGCTTCGGGCCGCTGCCTGGTCCAACGCCAGGCGGACGGACCCGAGATCGGCCTCCGGCGCCGGGTGGACGGCGATAACCGCCCGACGTCGAACCATCAGCCCGTCGTGGGTGACGGCGGGTCTTCCGTTGCCGACGTCGGAGCCTGTCTCGGGATCGGCAGGCTCCGCGCCGTCCGCGGGCTCCGCGGCCGAAGAGGTTCCTGTCACGGCGACGGGGACGGGCGGTCCCCCGTTCGCCGGGCTGCAGGCGACAAGGGCCGCCAGCAGAACGGTGGCGGCAGCGACTCTTGATCGGCTCCCCATGTCACGTCCCCTCGGGAAGGCCGGGCCGGTAGGACGGCGGGAAGGAGCCGAACGGGGTCAGGTCCAGGACGGCCGGATCTGCGGTGATGGGGTCGTTGTTCCGCAGGTCGCCAACGGAGAACTGCACCATCATGTCGTGGTCCTCGTGCACGAGATTGTGACAGTGCAACATGTACCGGCCGCCGGCAGCCTCACCGGTGTTGAACTGCATCAGCACGGTGATTGATTCGTTCTCGCCCGCATAGTAGACATCCTTGGGTCCGGTCTCCCAGAGGAAGGGCTTCCCGCCATTGGTGTTCCGCCCGATGGCCTTCGAGTCCGCCAGGTGAATGTGCACAGGATGGAACCAGCCGCCGGAGCCGTTGATGATGGTCCACTGTTCCACGTCGTACGGCTTGGGATTGCCGAACAGTTTGGTGAATCCGGACTTTTCCACGTCGGCCCACGTCACGCCGTTGATGGTCCACTGACTGTTTTTCCGCGTAAGCTTCAGGTCACGCTTGGCGACGACCATGTCCGGAGTCAAGTCCATCGTGGCGATTCCACCCCTGTCGGGATGACGGGCTCCGCCGTCGTCCAGGGTGGCCGGGATACTGGAGATGGACCCCGCACCGGACCCGGAGTCGTCCACCACCTCGAACCGCATGATCTTGCCGGTGTTGCGGAAGTCGATGTTGTTCTTGTTGCTCAGGTTCCGCATCTCGACCATTTGCCCGGTCCGGTAGCGGCGGAAATCGATCAGGACTTCATAGCGCTCCGCAGCCGAGTGCCGCCACGATTTCAGCGCCTGGACTTTCGGCACCATGCCGCCATCCGTCGCCACGAGGTGCATCGGGTCACCCGTGGAAAGGGTCGGGCGATAGGACCGCGCAACTGAGGCGTTCAGCACCCGGAACCGGTAGATCCGCGGCTTGACCTGCATGGTTGGCCACGGCACGCCGTTGACGAGGATGATGTCGCCCCAGAACCCCTTGTGTCCGTTGTCGTTGTAGGCGAGGGACCCGTCGGCGTGGAACATGGCGTCCGAGATCATCAGCGGGACGTCGAACTCACCCTGCGGGAGCTGGGCGCGCTCGAACTCGTCCGTTAGGGGGTAGAAGGCAGCGAGCCCGGAGTACACGTTCTGGGCAGTGACGTGGTGGTTGTGGTCGTGGTACCAGAGGGTCCGGGCCGCCTGCCAGTTCGGGTAATGGTAATTCTTGACGTTGCCGGGAGCGGTGAAGTCGTTGGCGTAGCCATCGTATTGCGGCAGCGATGCGGACCCGTGCAGGTGGGTGACGGTATTGAATGGCTCGGGGTGGATGAGGCCCAGCGTTGGGAACCCGTTGCGGATCCGCACCTCAGTCCGGGTTCCTTGCGTGGCGCGGATGGTCGGGCCCGGAAAAATTCCGTTGTACCCGGCCACGGTGGTGGACAGGCCG
>JBFGBS010000385.1:0-3027 GCA_041567475.1 Arthrobacter sp. | reverse complement strand
TCGACGGCCTTCTGGTCGGCGAACGCGAGCCAGCTGCGCAACTGCTCGGAGAGCTGGACCTCCTCCTCGACGTCGTGCGGGACGTGCTGGGTGGAGGTGGAGGTGCTGATCGCCAGCGTGGCCACGCTCTTCTTCAGCTCGGCGATCTTCTCGGCGGAGGCCTGGAGGTCGTTGCGCCAGATGTTGTGGCCATCCACGACGCCGGCGACGAGGGTCTTGTTGCCCAGGGCGGCCAGGGCCGCGGCGGAGGGAACCCCGCCCTTGAAGACGTCGAGGTGCAGGGCGTCGATGCCGGTGGCCGCGAGGGTGCCGAGCTGGCCGTCCAGGCCGCCGTACGGGGTGGAGACAAACAGTTGCGGGCGGGCGGCCGGGGCGGAAAGGACCTCGTAGGCGCGGGCTACGGCCGCCTGGATCTGCCCGGCGGAGGTGTCCTGGTCCACGACGAGGGCGGGCTCGTCCAGTTGGACCCAGCCGGCGCCGGCAGCAGCCAGCTTTTCGAGCAGGGCAGTGTAGACCGGGAGGACGTCCTCGAGGCGGGACAGCGGGTTGAAGCCGGCCGGGGCGTCGTCGGAGGCCTTGCTCAGCAGCAGGAAGGTGACCGGGCCCACGATGTACGGGCGGGTCTGCACCCCGTTGGCGAGGGCGTACTCGAATTCTTCGACGATCCGGCCGGAGGTCAGCGCGAACTTCGTTTCGGGGCCGATTTCCGGGACGAGGTAGTGGTAGTTGGTGTCGAACCATTTCGTCATTTCCAGCGGCTGCTGGTCCTTGGTGCCGCGGGCGAGGGTGAAGTAGCCGTCGATGTCGAGCTGGCCGTCGGCGTTAAGGAGCTTGCCGAAGCGGGCCGGCACGGCGCCGAGGTGGGCGGCGGCGTCGAGGACCTGGTCGTAGTAGGAGAAGGTGCCGGGAACGGCGGCGGCCTCGGTCAGGCCCAGGCCCTGCAGGCGTTTGGCCGTGCCGAGCTGGATCTCCTTGGCGGCCGCGTCGAGGGCGGCGGCGTCGATGGTGCCGGCCCAGTAGGCCTCCACGGCCTTCTTGAGTTCGCGGCGGCGGCCGATGCGCGGGTAGCCCAGGATCGAGGCTGCCGGGAACGGGGTCTGGGTGGTGGTGTTTTCAGGCATGACAAAGTCCTTGAAGTGTTGGGTGTAAGCGAAGGAGGTTGAGGGCGGCTATCAGCTGGCGAGCTGGTGGCCGGGTGCGGCGAGGCGCCGGACGGCGGGGCGGCGGTCGGCGCGGCGCGGCCGGGGCAGCGCCAGTTTGTCCAGGACATCCAGGGCGCGTGCGTGTTCGTTGAAGGTGTAGAGGTGGATGCCGGGGGCGCCGGCGTCGAGGGCCGCATTCGCGAGGTCCACCGTGGCGCCGACCCCGATCCTGGCGCGTTCGGCGTCGGTGTCGGCGGCCGCGAGCCGTCCCATGAGGCCGGCGTCCGGTTCCACCCCGGTCAGCTCCCCCAGGCGGTTGAGCCGGCGGATGCTGGTCAGCGGCATAACGCCCGGGATGATCGGGATCGTGACCCCGGCCCGGCGGGCCCGGGTCAGGAGGTCCGCGTACTGACCCGCGTGGAAGAAGACCTGGGTGATCGCGAAGTCCGCCCCGGAACGCTGTTTGGCCAGGAGCACCTCGATGTCGTGCGCCTCGCTCGGGGATTCCGGGTGGCGGGTCGGGTAGGCGGCGACGCCGACCGCGACCTTGCCGGCGCACAGCAGGGCCGACCGGCGCTGCTCCACCCGCCGGATGAGGTCGATCAGGTCCTGGGCGTAGCGCAAGGACCCGTCAGGCGGTGCCGCGCCGTCCTGGGGCACGTCTCCGCGCAGGGCCAGGATGCCGCGGACGCCGACGTCGAGCAGCTCGCCAATGATCTCCGCCAGTTCCTGCGGCGAATTGCCGACGCAGGTCAGGTGGGCCAGCGGCCGCAGGGTGGTCTCCAGCACGAGCCGGTTGATGAGTTCGACGGCGGTGCTGCGGTTCGATCCGGACGCCCCGTAGGTTACGGAGACGTAGTCCGGATCCGTGGATTCGAGTTCACCGATGGTGGTCCACAGCGACTCCGCGGCCGCCGGGGACCGGGGCGGGAACAGCTCATAGGACAGGGCAACGGGTGCCGCGTCGGAGAATTGGGAAGGGGATTCGATCAAGCTTGGTGGTGACATTTGCGTCCTTGGCTGTGAGCCATTGGCGGCAGCTGCGCCCGGGTCTCCGAAACGATGGTGTCCGGGGACGCCGGCAGCAGGGCCGTCAATGAATTGAGTTTGGGAACACGGAGGGAATCTTCGACAGGACGCAGCCGCGACTGGTACGTCTGACCCGAAGTTGTCCGTGAGCAAATGTCAGGCCCACATGGGGGCACCCACACCCTCCCGGGCGGCTCGGTGGCCGTCCGTTTACGGAGGATCGCTGACACGTTACTGAGGTAACTTGTTTAGAACTCTAGGCCCCGTCGCGGGAGGGATCAAGTCCGCCTCCGAATTAAGACGCGTCTTTACGCCCGCGTGCGGGGTTGCGCAGAATTATGTTCGCCGGAAGGCCGGGATCAGTTCCTGCAGTCGGTGAGCGCTTCCCGCGAGATGTCACTGTGGAGCCGGGCGTGGCCGGCATAGTCGACGGCTTCGCCGAGGGTTTCGGCGCGCAGGGCCAGCGTTGCCCAGCCGACGACCCGCTGGGGATGGCTGGGCAGAGTGGGAAACTTGTTGTTGGCCGGTTCCCACGCCTCGATTTTCACATCCAGTTCTGCCCACCGGCCGGCGGGGTCAGCCCAGCTGCCGCCCAGCACATCCCGCACGACGCAGACACCGTCGGCGTTGCTCGCCACCGCAGTTTCGCCGTTCCGGCCCGGAAGCAGGCCCTTGGAGCTGGCTCCTTCGATGCTGCCGTCGCCGTCGGCGTCGCCGTAGTAAGGGCCTGCGGGGCCCACGATGAGATTGCGGGCGGCTTCCGCGGAGCTGCGGGCCGAGTCCAGATCCGCGGCATCCTGCCATGCGAGGACTGCGGCTTCAATCTCTGCCAGGCGCGTTGCCGTTTCCGTGGACG
>JBFGBS010000384.1:0-3028 GCA_041567475.1 Arthrobacter sp. | reverse complement strand
TGGATCGGCGGGGGTTCACGGTTCAGGGCTGCCCTTCGGGTGGTGGTAGGTGGCGCAGCGGCCCTGGCCGCCACGTTCCTCATCGGCAACCTGCTGGGCGCCAGCGGCGTCGTCTAAACGACTGCCCGTAAGCACCGCCCGTCACCGTAACGACTGCCAATGCAGGGAATACGATGAGTCCCGTGAGCCAGAGCGCAGACGTCCCCATCCCTCCCGATCTCTCCCGGCGCTATGACCGCAGCGTCGCCGGACGCGCCTGGCTAGCTTCCCTGCCCGCGCTGATCGGACAGCGTCTGGAGCACTGGGAACTCGACGTCGATCTGAAGCCCGGCGCCTTGCCCTGGAGCGGTCGCGGCGCGATTGTCGTCCCCGTTCGCCGGCGGCATGCCGACGGCATCCCCGACGGTGGAACTCCGGTTGCCGCCGCATTGAAGGTTGCTTTCCCGCACGAGGACGCCGTCCGCGAACGGCAGGCCCTGGCCCTCTGGGACGGTGATGGCGCCGTCGGGCTGCTAGCCGCCGATGCCGGATCCTGTGCCCTGCTCCTGGAGCGGCTGGACGCCGGCCGTTCCCTCCTGGATATCTCCCCTGAAGCGGCAGCGCCGGTGTGGGGAGACCTGGTGCGGCGGCTCAGCCTAGTACCGGACAGCCGGCCGCAGTGGCGGGAGTTCGACCATGTCGCGGCCATGGCCGAGCGGTGGAGCGACGAACTGCCGCAGACGTGGGAGGAGTTGGGACGTCCCTTCCCGCGCTGGCTGCTCGAAGCCGCCCTCGAGGTCTGCCAGACCCGCGGTGTGGTCGGCCGGCGCTCCGGCATCGACGTCCTGGTCCACACTGATATGCACTATGGCAACGTGTTGGCCCGCTGCGGTACTGAAAACCGGAGCGACCCGGATGCCGACGGGCCGGGGCGCTACGCAGCGATCGACCCGCAGCCCATGATCGGCGAGGCGGAGTTCGCCATAGCCCCGCTGCTGTGGAACAGGCTCCATGAGCTGGACCGGCAGTCTCCCGCCAAGGCACTCCTCCGGCGGTGCCGGGACTTCAGCGCCGCCGCCCTGCTGGACGGCGAGATATCCCGCCAGTGGAGCCTCGCCCGGGAGGTGGATAACGCCTTGCAGTACGCCGCCCGGCGGCAGGATGCCGCCGTGGCGCGGTCGCTGTGGGTGGCCAGCACCCTCGCCGGACGAACACTTGAGGATCTCCCGGCAGTCCACGATCTCCCGGTGCCGGCCTAGCCCCGGCCGGCCCGGACCGCAGCCAGGGCGTCCCGGACCGCGGCGACGGCAACCTCGACGTCCGCGTCGCCGGTGCTCCAGTTGCTGACCGAGATGCGCAGGATCTCCCGGTCGTGCCAGCGGGAGCCGGACATCCATACCCTGCCGTCGCCGATGATCCGCCCGGTGACGGCGCGGGTTGTGGCGTCATCGCCGAAGGCCAGTGAGACCTGGGTGTAGTCGACGTCGTTGAGCACCTCGACGCCGTCCAGGGCGGACAGTTGGTCCGCCAACGCTTTGGCGCAGCGAACGAGTCCGCGGATCTGGGCGGTGACGCCCTCCCGGCCGAGCGATTTCAGCGCAGCCCAGACGGGCACGCCGCGGGCCCGGCGCGAAAGCTCCGGCACCTTTTCGGACGGGTCTCCCCCGCCGTCGGCCGCCCGGATGAGGTAGGTGGTGTGCAGTCCCATGGCCGACCGTAGCGCCTGGGCATCACGGACGACGGCGACGCCGCAGTCATAGGGGACGTTGAGGCTCTTGTGCGCGTCGGTTCCCCACGAGTCAGCCAGGCTGACGCCGGCGGTCAGTGCAGCGAGTTCCGGTACGGCAGCGGCCCACAGCCCGAAAGCACCGTCAACGTGGACCCAGGCCCCGTGCGCTTTGGCGACGGCGATCGCTTCGGGAAAGGGATCAAACGCCCCGGAATGCAGATTTCCGGCCTGCAGGCAGACCAGCGCCCGCCCCGGCTCACCCGGCCCGGACAAGGCCAGGTCCAGGGCGCGGTCCAGCTCGGCGGGGATGATCCTGCCCTGCTCATCTGACGGGACCGCGGTGGGACGGCCCAGCCCCAGATACCGCAGCCCCAGATCGATGGTGTCGTGCCGTTCCCGGCCGACGAAGCAGTGGATGCGGGGCGCACGGGAGAGCCCGTCGCCGTCGAGGTCCCAGCCGGCGTCCGTCAAGAGCCGCCAGCGGGCGGCAGCCAGTGCGGTGAAGTTCGCCATCGTGGCGCCCGTGGCGAAGCCGACGTCAGCCTCCGGCGGCAGTCCGAGCAACTCCAGAAGCCAGGCACCGGCCGCCTCCTCGATGGCGGCCGTCGCCGGTGTGGCGTAGCGCAGGCCGGCGTTCTGGTCCCATGCGCTGACGAGCCAGTCCGCGGCGAGGGCCGCAGGCAGGGTGCCGCCGATGACCCAGCCGAAGAAACGTCCCGAGGGCATGGCCATCAGGCCCGGTTCGGCCTTCGCCGCGAGGTAGTCCACCACCTCCGCGGCCGGCATCCCGCCCTCCGGAAGGGGCCCGCCGAAATCCGGGGCGAGGTCCGCCGCAGTCATTCCCGGTCCGATGTGCCGCGTGTCCTGGCTGTCCAGCCACTCGCGAGCGTGCCGGGCCGCGGCCGCCAAGGCATCGCCGTAGCGTTCTTCAGGTGCTGACATGGCTGCATGCTACGCCAGTGCGCGCCCCGCGGGGAGTCTTCCCCGCAGCCGGTGCGGGGTCTATGCGGCGAACGTGTCCTGCCAGACGTCCGAGCCCAGCTTCAGGATGAGCGCCGCTACGACAAGCAGGAAGACGATCCGGATGAAGCGGCTGCCCTGCCGGACGGCGGTGCGTGCGCCCAGATACCCGCCGGCCATATTTGCCGCCCCGAGGACCAGCCCGAGTCCCCAGAGCAGGGAACCGTGCGGGACGAAGAAGATAAGCGCGCCGGCGTTTGTGGCCATGTTGACGATTTTCGCCTTGGCGCTCGCTTCCAGAAAGGCGTAGCCCATGGCGGAGACCAGGGCGATGATCAGGAACGATCCCGTTCCCGGGCC
>JBFGBS010000383.1:0-3032 GCA_041567475.1 Arthrobacter sp. | reverse complement strand
AAGTACCGGTCCGTATCCACGGGCGCTCCGGGACCGGCGAGTTCTTCCCACCAGCCGGGTTCCTCGCTGGCGCCGCGGGTGACGTGGGTATCCCCGGTCAGGGCGTGTTCAATCAGCACGGCGTTGGAGCCCTCGGCGTTCAGGGTGCCCCAGGTTTCATAGCCGAGGACCACGTCAGGGAGCGTCACGCCGGACTCGAGTTCCACATCCCCGATCCGCAGGTATTGGACGGTTCCGTCCGGCACGCCGGCCGGGGGCACCGGGACACCGTCCGCCGCCTGCCCCGGGGCGGACGTCGCACAGGAGGCGGCGCTGCGGGACGGAGCGGCTGCGGGGACACCATTGCGGGTGATGGAAATCGTCATGTGCGAACCTCACTTAGCGCTTGCCCGCCGTCGTCTGAACGACAGGCCAGGTCCTCACCCGGGGCACCCCGCCGCTAAGGAGGGTTGCCGGCCAGCAAGCCGGGGCTGTCACTGGCACTCATGACCTTTTACGAGTGTACGAAACGCGGCGCAGGATTGGCGAAGAATATGACTTTCATGTGACAGCCGCACGCTGCCGCACCGGTTTCCCCACCTTTGACGGCCGCTTCCGGCGGGTCACACCGGCTGGCCGGCGTGTCCCGGCGTCGTTGGCGCAAAGGTGGGGAAACCGGGCGCAAGCCGGTCGCTCAGGCCGTTTTGGCGGCCCGGAATCCGGCGTCGAGGTCGGAGAGGATGTCATCGATGTGCTCCAGGCCCACGGAGAGGCGCACGAGTCCCGGGCTGACGCCCGCGATCCCCTGCTGCTCCTCGGTGAGTTGGCTGTGGGTGGTCGACGCCGGGTGGATGACCAGCGAGCGCACGTCGCCGATGTTCGCCACGTGAGAGTGCAGTTCGAGGGCATCGACGAAGTTCTTGCCCGCCTCGGCGCCGCCGGCAATCGTGAAGCTGACCACGGCACCGGTGCCCTTCGGCCCGTAGGTGCGGCCCCGCTCGTACCAGGGGCTGGACGGCAGGCCGGCATAGGCGACGGATTCGACGTCGTCCCTGGCCTCCAGCCATTCCGCCACCCGGGTGGCGTTGGCGACGTGGCGCTCCATCCGCAGGCTCAGCGTCTCGATGCCCTGGGCGATCAGGAACGCGTTGAAGGGTGAGACCGCCGAGCCGAGGTCGCGGAGAAGCTGGACCCTGGCCTTGAGGATGTAGGACAGGTTGGCACCGAGGGCGCCGTCCTTGCCCAGGTCCCGCGCATACACAATGCCGTTGTAGCTGGGGTCCGGCGTGTTGAATCCGGGGTACCGCGCCGGGTCCTTGCCGAAGTCGAAGTTGCCGGAGTCCACGATCACGCCGGCAATCGCAGTGCCGTGGCCGCCCAGGTACTTTGTGGCGGAGTGAACCACGATGTCCGCTCCCCATTCGATCGGCCGGATGAGGTAAGGGGTGGAGAGGGTGTTGTCCACGATCAGCGGAACCCCCGCCTCGTGCGCGACCTTCGAGATGCCCTCGATGTCCAGCACGTCCTGGCGGGGGTTGGAGACGACCTCGCCGAAGAACAATTTGGTGTTTGGCCGGACGGCGGCGCGCCACTGCTCAAGATTGTCCGGGTCGGCCACGAAGCTCACGCTGATGCCGAACTTCTTCAGGGTGTGGGCGAAAAGGTTGTACGTCCCGCCGTAAAGGCTTGGACTTGCCACGATGTGGTCCCCGGCCTCGGCCACATTGAGGATGGCGAACGTCTCGGCCGCCTGCCCCGAACTCAGGAGCAGGGCACCGGCGCCGCCCTCAAGACTGGCCACGCGCTGCTCCACCGCGTCCTGGGTGGGGTTGCCGATCCGGGTATAGATGGGCGCCAGTTCCGCGAGCGCGAAACGGTTGGCGGCGCTTTCGGCACTGGGGAACACAAAGGAGGTGGTTTGGTAGATCGGAAGGGCCCGCGCCCCGGTGGCTGCATCCGGCTCCTGGCCGGCGTGGATCTGGCGGGTTTCGAAGGACCAGGAATTGGACATTGGTGGCTCCTCACAGGATCGGGCACAGCACCGCCCGGGGCCATCGGCCCGGAACGGCGCAGGCGCCGCGCTTGCCCTCCGGCGGTCGCCGGACGGCCAGGTCCTCACCCGGGGCACCCCACCGCGAGAGAGGGTTGCCGGCCAGCGAGCCGGGGCTGCATGCTGGCGCTCATGACCTGGCTTCAGTGTATGTACAGCACGCCCACGCCAATAGCTTTATGACAAAGATGTCGCTGAACTGGGGCGGGGCCGTCACCGCACCCCACCCCTGGCTAGTTAGGCTTACCTAAGCTGAGAGGTCCATCACAAAGTGCCAAGATGAGGGCATGCGCATGGATCACGTTTCTTACGCCTGTGAACACGATGGCTTGGCAGCCACCACCGAACGAATTGCGTCTGCCCTCGGCGTCGAAGCCGTGAAGGGTGGAGTACACCCCCGATTCGGGACCCGCAACATGATCATCCCCCTCTCCGGCCACAAATACCTGGAAGTCGTTGAGGTCCTGAACCACCCGGCGTCGGACAAGGCGCCCTTCGGCCAGGCCGTCCGGGCCCGCTCTGAGGCCGGCGGCGGCTGGATGGGCTGGTGCGTCGAGGTCGATGACCTGGCCCCCTTCGAGGAGCGCCTTGGCCGCTCCGCCGTCAACGGCAACCGCAAGTTCCCCGATGGCCGCGAACTCGTCTGGCAGCAGATCGGCATCCTCGGCCTCATCGCCGACCCGCAGGTCCCCTACATGCTCAAGTGGGAAGGCGATCCGGAACTGCACCCGTCCAACGCCTATCCAAGCGAGGTCAAGATGTCCAGCCTCACCATCGCCGGCTCGGCGGAGCGCGTCACCGAATGGCTCGGCGAACCGGTGGAAAAACCGCTGGAAGATGTCGCAGTGGAATGGGTTGCCCCGCACGGAACCCCCGGAATCCTCTCGGTCACGTTCGAGACGGCCACGGGCGCCGTCACAATCTAGGCTTCGGCCTCCCAATAATTCGGCCGCCAGTGAGCGGGTGCCAGCGACGTCACCCGTGCACGGCGGCCGGACATTTT
>JBFGBS010000382.1:0-3033 GCA_041567475.1 Arthrobacter sp. | reverse complement strand
CACGAAGAAGAACCCGTACTCGATCGACCAGAACGTCTGGGGCCGCGCCGTCGAGACCGGCTACCTCGAGGACATCTGGAACGCCCCCACCAAGGACATCTACGACTACACCGCGACCCCGGAATTCCCGCCGGCGCCCGATGAAGTCACCATCTCCTTCGAAGCCGGCGTGCCGGTCGCGATCGACGGCGTCCGGGTGACCCCGCTGCAGGCCATCAAGGAACTCAACCGCCGTGCCGGAGCCCAGGGCGTGGGCCGGATCGACGTCGTCGAGGACCGCCTCGTCGGCATCAAGTCCCGCGAAATCTACGAGGCCCCCGGCGCCATGGCGCTCATCACGGCCCACAAGCACCTCGAAGACATCACGCTCGAACGCGAGCAGGCCCGTTTCAAGGCCACCGTCGGCCAGCGCTGGTCCGAACTGGTCTATGACGGACAGTGGTTCTCCCCGCTCAAGCGGTCCCTCGACGCCTTCATCGAGGAGACCCAGCGCTACGTCACCGGCGACATCCGCATGGTCCTGCACGGCGGCCAGGCGATCGTCAACGGACGCCGCTCCGAGACCTCGCTTTACGACTTCGACCTCGCCACCTACGACACCGGCGACACCTTCGACCAGTCGATGGCCCGGGGCTTCATCGAGCTGTGGGGCATGTCCGCCAAGGTGGCCTCCGGCCGCGATATCCGGGTCGCGGGACAGTGACCCAGGAACGCTCGGGGACGAACGAAGGCGCACTGTGGGGCGGCCGGTTCGCCGGTGGCCCCGCGGATGCCCTCGCGGCGCTGAGCAAGTCCACGCACTTTGACTGGCGGCTGGCCCGCTACGACATCGCCGGGTCCAAGGCGCACGCCCGCGTGCTGCACAAGGCCGGGCTGCTCGACGACGCCGAACTCGAGGGCATGCTCGACGCCCTGAGCCGGCTCGACGAGGACGTGGCCTCCGGCGCCTACTTGCCCGCGGACTCCGATGAGGACGTGCACGGCTCGCTGGAACGCGGACTGATCGAGCGCGCAGGCACGCAGCTCGGCGGCAAGCTGAGGGCCGGCCGTTCACGCAACGACCAGGTCGCCACGCTCGGCCGGATGTTCCTGCGGGACCACGCGCGGCTCATCTCCCGCGGTGTCCTCGCCACGATCGATGCCCTGGTGGAGCAGGCCAAGGCCCACCCCGGTGCGGCCATGCCCGGGCGCACGCACCTGCAGCACGCCCAGCCGGTGCTGCTCAGCCACCACCTCCTCGCCCACGCCTGGGCGCTGCTGCGCGATGTGCAGCGGCTGCAGGACTGGGACAAACGTGCCGGTGTTTCGCCCTACGGCTCCGGCGCCCTCGCCGGATCCTCGCTGGGCCTGGACCCGGAGGCCGTCGCCGCGGACCTCGGCTTCTTCTCCGCCACGCACAACTCGATCGACGGCACCGCCTCCCGCGACGTCTTCGCCGAGTTCGCCTGGGTCACGGCCATGATCGGCGTGGATCTCTCCCGCGTGTCCGAAGAGGTCATCCTTTGGGCAACCAAGGAGTTCTCCTTCGTCACGTTGCATGACTCCTACTCGACGGGGTCCTCGATCATGCCGCAGAAGAAGAACCCGGACGTCGCAGAGCTGGCCCGTGGCAAGGCAGGTCGCCTGATCGGCAACCTGACCGGGCTGCTGGCCACGCTCAAGGGCCTGCCGCTCGCGTACAACCGTGATCTTCAGGAAGACAAGGAGCCGGTGTTCGACGCCGCCGACACCCTGGAGCTGCTGCTTCCGGCCGTCTCCGGCATGATCGCCACCCTGAAGTTCAACACCGAACGGATGGAATCGCTGGCGCCGCAGGGCTTCGCCCTGGCCACGGACATCGCCGAATGGCTCGTCCGGCAGGGGGTTCCGTTCCGCGAAGCGCACGAACTCTCCGGCGCCGCCGTCAAGCAGGCCGAAAGCCGCGGCGTCGAGCTGTGGGACCTGACGGATGAGGAGTACGCCGAAATCTCGGCGCATCTGACGCCGGAAGTCCGCACGGTCCTGTCCACCGAGGGCTCGCTCAACAGCCGCAGCTCCCAGGGCGGCACCGCGCCGGCCGCCGTCGAACGCCAACTGCTGGCCCTCGAGGCCGAGCTTTCCGGCGTTCGCGAGTACGCCGGGTAGTTCGGTCCGTCCGCACCCGAGGCGGTACTTCCCGGCGATGATTTTCGGATTTTTCCCCGGATCATCGCCGGGAAGTGCCTTCCCGCGGCGTTTAGGCTGGGCACATGAGCGAATCCTTCCGCGACCGGCTGCGTGCCCTGCCCGATTTCCCGGAACACCTGCCGGCCTTTGACCCGGCGGCGGCGCCCGCTGATCCCGCCGAGCTCTTCCGGCAATGGCTCGGCGAGGCGCTGGCGGCCGGGGTGCCGGCGCCCAATGCCTTCAGCCTGGCCACCGTTGACGAACAGGGCCGGCCCTCGTCCCGGATGCTGATCCTGAAAGACATCGACGACGCCGGCTGGCACTTCGCAACCTCGCGCACCTCCCGGAAGGGCAGGGAGCTCTCCGCGAACCCCCACGCGGCGCTGAATTTCTACTGGCAACCCCAGGGCCGGCAGGTCCGCGTCACCGGAGGCGTGGTGGAACTCTCGGCCGTGGCCTCGGCCGCCGACTGGCACGCTAGGCCCGGCGCGGACGGAAGCGACAACCCGGACTGGCAGCTCTACGCCGTGCAGCCGCGCGAAATCGAGTTCTGGCAGGCCAGCCACGACCGCCGCCACATCCGCCACCGCGTCGAGCCTGGGAACCTTCGCTAGTTTCCGTGGTTAGGATGGGCGGCATGACCGTCATCACACCTGAAGCACTCCTCGAAGAACTGCACCGGGCCGCCGGCGTTGTGGCCAAAATGGCCGCCACCCTCACCGACCCGGACATCAAGGCCCCGTCGGAACTGCCGGGCTGGAGCCGGGGCCATGTACTGGCCCACATCGCGGGCATTTCCAGCGCCATGGCCAGACAGCTCGAGTACGCGGCCCGCGGTGAGAGTGTCGATCTTTACGACGGCGGCTACGAGGGCCGTACGCAGGCCAT
>JBFGBS010000381.1:0-3033 GCA_041567475.1 Arthrobacter sp. | reverse complement strand
GCGATGAGCGACTTGCCGGATCCCGGCGTGGTCGCACTGACGTAAATTCCCTTGGCCATGATCCGCCCTTTGCTCCGGTGTCCGTTCCAGCATACTGACTCCTATTGACAGCGGGCACTCCAATGGGATTACCTAATGAACATTCGGTATATAAAGCTGGAGGCAACGACGCATGGCTGAACTGACGATTTCCGGCGACACCCACCCGATCCTGAAGGATGACTATGCCTCCGAATGGATGGGCATCGAGGTGCTTTCGCTCGGCGAGGGGCACGCCACCATCCGGATGACGCTCCGGAAGGAGATGTTGAACGGCTTCGGCATGGCCCACGGCGGCATGGTGTTCGCGTTCGGAGACACGGCCTTCGCCCTCGCCTGCAACCCGGTGATCCCGGACTCCGCTGTCGGCGGCCCTGATGCGGCCGGCACAATCACGGTGGCCGCCGGCGTGGACATCAACTTCCTCAAGCCGGCCTTCCGCGGCCAGGTGCTGACCGCCGTCGCGAACCGTCGCGCCAGTGCCGGCCGCAGCGGCCTTTACGACATTCAGATCTTCGCCGCTGCCCCCGGCGCCGACACCGAGCCGGCATCGTCCGGCGTTCCGGCAGCCGCCGGGGAAACCCCGCCGGGAGAACTCATCGCCGAGTTCCGCGGCCGCAGCCGCACCATCGCCAAAAAATAGAAACAGGGAACCTCTGATGATCCACGAAACAGCCGCCGCCACAGACGCTTCCCAGGGCGCCGTCCTGGACCGCGAGGAAACCATGTCCCGCGACGAACTCGAGGCGCTCCAGCTCAGCCGCCTCCAGCACACGCTCGCGTACGCCTACGACCGCGTCCCGTTATACAAGCGCAAGTTCGACGAGGCCGGGGTGCACCCCACGGATCTCCGTGAGCTTTCGGACCTCGCCAAGTTCCCGTTCACCACGAAGGAAGACCTCCGCCTGGAGTACCCCTTCGGCATGTTCGCCGTCCCGCAGCACGAGGTGGCCCGGATCCACGCGAGTTCAGGCACCACGGGCCGGGCCACCGTGGTGGGGTACACCAAGAACGACCTCGCCAACTGGGCCACCCTCGTGGCCCGGTCGCTGCGCGCCTCCGGCGTCCGGCCGGGCATGAAGGTCCACAACGCCTACGGCTACGGGCTGTTCACCGGCGGATTGGGCGCCCACGGCGGCGCCGAGGCCCTCGGCTGCACGGTCATCCCGATCTCCGGCGGCCAGACCGAACGCCAGATCACGCTCATCCAGGACTTCAAGCCCGACGCGATCCTCGCCACCCCCACCTACCTGCTCACCATCGCCGATGCCATGATTAAACAGGGCATCGACCCCGCCTCGACTTCGCTCAAGTACGCCGTCCTCGGTGCGGAACCGTGGACCGAGGAAATGCGGCACGAACTCGAAACCACCATGAACATCAAGGCCTGCGATATCTACGGGCTCTCCGAGGTCATGGGCCCCGGCGTCGCGGGCGAGTCCGTGGAAACCCAGGACGGCAGCCACATCTGGGAGGACCACTTCCGCCCCGAGATCATCGACGCCTTCGACCCCTCCGTGGTCCTCGGCGACGGCGAACACGGCGAGCTGGTCTTCACGTCCCTGACCAAGGAGGCGCTGCCGATCATCCGGTACCGCACCAAGGACCTGACCCGACTGCTGCCCGGCACCGCCCGCCCGGCCCACCGCCGGCTGGGCCGGATCACCGGCCGCAGCGACGACATGATCATCCTGCGCGGCGTGAACCTGTTCCCGTCCCAGATCGAGGAGATCGCGCTGCGGATTCCGGAGCTGAGCCCGCACTTCCAGCTCGAACTCACCCGGCCCGAGGGCCAGCGGATGGACCAGCTCACCGTCCGGATCGAACGCCGCGAGGCCGTCACCGCCGAGGGCAGCGCGGCAGCGGCCCGGGCCCTCGGCGAGCAGATCAAGATCCACGTCGGCTCCTCCTGCGCGATCGACGTCGTCGAACCCGGCACCCTAGTGCGGTCCAACGGCAAGCTGCGCCGGATCTACGACCTCCGCCCGAAGGCCTGAGCCACCAGCCCCTAACCGGCCGGGCCGGGCCACCCGCTCAGGGCGGCCCGGCCCCGGCGGCGGATCATGAGAAACTAGCGAGTATGCCCACCACAGCAGCAACATCCAAACGCGGCAGGCCCGGCTACGACCAGCAATCGGTGCTGCTGATCGCCGTCGACGTCTTCAACAAGCACGGCTACGACGCCACGTCCATGGGCATCCTCGCGGAGAACCTCGGGATCTCCAAGTCCGCGATCTACCATCACGTGCCGTCCAAGGGCGACCTGCTCAAGCTGGCCCTCGACCACGCACTGGGCGGCCTCGAGGCGATCCTGGACCAGCCCGGAGCCATGCGCGGCTCGGCCGAGGCCCGGCTCGAGTTCGTGGTCCGCCAGACCATCGGGGTGCTGGTGGAGCGCCTGCCGTTTGTCACGCTGCTCCTGCGGCTGCGCGGCAACACCGAAATCGAGCGGGACGCACTGGAACGCCGCCGCGCCTTCGACCACAAGGTGGCGGCCCTGATCTCCGCGGCCCGCGATGAAGGCTCGCTCCGGCAGGACATCGACCCACGCACCGTCGCACGGCTGCTCTTCGGCACCATCAACTCCATTGTCGAGTGGTACAAGCCCGGCGGCCCACTGTCCCCCGAAAAGCTCGCCGACGACGTCGTGGCCATGGCCTTCCACGGCCTGCACGTCTCCGACTGACGCCTCTCCCCGTCCCGGAGACAAACCTGGTCCTGACGCACCGCAGGGCGCTCCGCTGGTGCGGAACGCCCTCCGGTCCGGACCTGGTCGAAGAGTCCGTTGGTGTGCTGAGGCCTCAGAGCTGGTAGTCGGCTGCCGAGGTGATGTTCTCGTGGATGCAGAGAATGTTGTGCTCCGTGTCCATGAACCAGGCGCATTTCTCCGAATCCGTGGTGCAGATGTGATTCTCCGTCCTCAGATTCGGCAGGTCGTAGTCCTGGAACGTCACGCCCTTCGACTCCATCTCCTGGACAGTGCGCTCGATCTCG
>JBFGBS010000380.1:0-3038 GCA_041567475.1 Arthrobacter sp. | reverse complement strand
CCACACCGCGGGGCCACTTTTCGCCGATGCCGGACGTCCGGACGGGCGAAAAGTGACCCCGCGTTGCTAGGGGAGGGTGGGCTCAGCTGGCGAAGAAGTCGCTGAGTTCGGTGATGAGCTTGTCCGGCGCCTTGTTGACACCGTCGTGCCCCATGCCCGGCAGGATCGTGTAGCTGGAGCCGGAGAGGACATCGTGGATCTGGGCGCAGGCGACACCGAAGTACGCCGGGCTCTTCTCGCCGACGATGATGAGCGTTTCCAGCGGCAGTTCCAGGAACGGTTCGGCCGGCATGTCGGCGGCGATGATGGCTTTGATCTCGCGGACGCCGGTTTTCATCAGGTCGCGCATCTGCTTGCCCAGCGGGGTCCCGGCGGAGAGCTTGTTGGCCAGGGTCAGCATGGACAGCGGCATCCGGGACAGCGCGCTGCCGGTCTCCAGGCCCTTGAGCAACACGGCAAGGGCCCGGCCGTCGTCGCCGGCGGCGGTCGCCTTTTCGTATTCGGCGGTCCAGTCGGCACTCACGCTGTGGTTGACGGATACCGCCGGGTCATAGACCGCCAGGCGTTCCACCGGCAGGGTGCGCGCGGCGTGCAGGGCGACCGCACCGCCGAAACTGTGACCGAAAACATCCGTGCTGGCGGTGTGCTTCATGACCGCATCGAGGTCGCGGATGTCCACGTCCAGGGTGTAGTCCTCCGGCTGCGGCGAGGAGGAACCGCGGCCGCGCCGGTTGAACGTATGCACGGGACGGCCGAGGGAGGCACTGAGTTTCTGCGCGAAACGGGTATAGTCGGCGGCCGTCACCATGGAGGCCGGCACCACAACGATGCCCGAGCCCGCCGCGGCCAGCTCGGCACCCGTGCTGAAAAGCTCGATTGTTCCGCCGTCGGGGGTTCTGATGTTCTCGCGGGTCATGCTCCGAGCCTAGCCGAGGCGGCCCGAACTGCGCAGTAGCACTCCGCGGGCCGCGGGCCCTCAGCCGCCGAGCTGCCCGCCGGAAACCTGGAGGTAGCAGGACCCGCACAGGGATTCGTACCAGACGTCCTGGCCGTCGATGGCCACCTGCTCGCCGTCGAACACCACGGCCTCGCCCACCCTGCGGGTGTTGAAGATGGCTTTGCGCCCGCACCGGCAAATGGTCTTCAGCTCCTCGAGCGTGTGGGCGATCTCCAGCAGCCGGAGCGAGCCGGGGAACGCGCGGGTGAGGAAGTCGGTGCGGATGCCGTAGGCCAGCACGGGAACGTTGTCGAGCACCGCGATCCGAAACAGATCGTCCACCTGCGCGGGTTCCAGGAACTGCGCCTCATCCACGAGAAGGCACGCCACCGGGGGTGTCTCAACGTGCTGGAGCAGGGCATCGGGGTCGTCACCGGCCGCGTGCGCGGCGAAGATGCTGCGGGCCGAGCCGCCGGCCGGAATCAGGAAATCCACGGTCCGCGTCATGCCCAGGCGGGAGACGATGCCGGTGTCGCCCTTGGTGTCCGCGCCCGGCTTCGCCAACAGGACCCGCTGGCCCCGTTCCTCATAGTTGAACGCGGCCTGCAGCAGGCCCGTGGACTTGCCGGAATTCATCGCGCCGTAGCGGAAATAGAGCTTGGCCAAAGGGGGTCCTTTCGAAGGGGCGCCCATTGATTCTATGGTCAATGCCGCCCGCAGCCGATCAGCGGTGCAGCACGAACCGGCGCCCGCCGCGGCGGACCGGGGCGGAGATCGAGTCCTCGCGGAGCAGGAACCGGGCGGTGATAACGGCAAGCTGGTTCCCGGGCCGGATGGGACCGGCGTGCAGCTGGCCCGGGACGCGGGCGAACTCAACGGCCGGCACCTCGGCCGAGAGTATTCTGCCGGTCTCGGCAAAATACGCCGGACTCCAGCCGCCGCTGAGCATGAGCGTGGGCGCGGCCATCGCACGGAAGTCCTCGACGTCGGCATCGGCGTCCAGAACGGCGCGCATCTCGGCCACCGCCGTCGGCAACAGTCCTCGCATTTCGGCGCCCAGGCTGGTCCTGGCGGAGAGGACGCTGAGCAGGCGCAGGGCACCGAGCGGCAGGCGGGACACCGGCCCGGCAGTCTCCAGGCCCTGGACCAGATGGGCCCAGGCATCATCGAGCGCACCGGCAGCCATGGAAGCTTCGAGCTCGGGGCGCCAGCGGACCGCGAGGTTCCCGGCGATGCTGACGGCGGCGTCGTAGGTGACCATGCGGCGGAGCGGCACGGACCTGGCCGCCTGCAGGGCTACGAATCCGCCGTAGCTGTGGGCCACGACGTCGGACGCGCCGGTGGCGCGCAGGACAGCGGCGAGGTCCGCGATTTCGGTCGCGACGGAGTAACCGTCCGGCTGCGGCGACGACCCGGCGCGTCCGCGCCGGTTGTAGCTGTGCACCGGCTGGCCGGTCAGCCGGCTGAGCTTCCGGGCGAAGGGCCAGTAGAGCGCGTCGGTCACGAGCGTCCCGTGCAGCACCACGACGCCGGAACCGGCTTTCCGTGCAGCGGCGCCGGCGGCGGGTCCCGCGGGCCGGAACGTGTGCAGCTCGAGCTGGCCGTCCCCGTCATCTGTGCTGATCGTCCACGTTTCCACAGCCTTGAGTCTATTCTCGGCCGGCGCCGGCCGGGCGCGCCCGGCCCCGCCCCGGGGCGGACCCACGCCGGCGGAACTCCCGGTAAACTTGGGGATTGTGACTTCCCAAAACACCCCCGCCCCGAACACCGCCGCCGAACCCGCCGACGCCAGCGAACAGATGCGCATCCGCATGGACAAGCGCGCCAAACTGATCGAGCGCGGCGTGGAGGCGTATCCGGTGGGTGTCGAGCGGACCCACAGCCTCGGCGAAATCCGCGAAAAGTACGCCCACCTGCAGCCCGATGAGACCACCGGCCACGTCGTCGGCGTCACCGGCCGCATCGTGTTTATCCGCAACACCGGCAAGCTCTGCTTCGTCACCCTGCAGGAGGGCGGCACCGACGGGAAGGCCACCCGGCTGCAGGCCATGCTCAGCCTGGCCAACATCGGCGAAGAGCAGCTGGCGGACTGGAAGGCCCT
>JBFGBS010000379.1:0-3063 GCA_041567475.1 Arthrobacter sp. | reverse complement strand
GACGCCGTCTTCGCCTTCGTAGATCGGCACCGGGGAGGTCTGGCCGCGGATGGCGCGGTCGGCGGCTTCGACGGCCATCTTGCCCGCGAACGCCGGGGCGTGTGCTTTCCAGGTTGAGATCTCGCCCTTGCGGGACTGCCGGGTGGCCGTGGTGGTGTGCAGGGCCTGGCCGACGGACTGGAAGATGGTCTCGACGTCGAGTCCCAGTAGCGTGCCGATGCCGGCCGCGGCCGAGGGGCCCAGGTGGGCAACATGGTCGATCTTGTGCTTGTGCAGGCAGATGGCCTTGACCAGGTTGACCTGGATTTCATAGCCCGTGGCGATCCCGCGGACCAGATCGTGGCCGCTCGCGCCGACGTGCTGCGCCACGGCAAGGATCGGCGGGATGTTATCGCCCGGGTGGGAGTAGTCAGCGGCCAGGAAGGTGTCGTGGTAATCGAGTTCACGCACGGCCACGCCATTGGCCCAGGCCGCCCACTCGGGGGAGACGCGCTCGCCGATGCCGAACACCATGGATCCCTTGCCTCCGGTGGACGGACCGTGGGTGAGGGCCTGGGCGCGGGCGGCGACGATGGGGGCGCGGTTCAGTGAGGCGATCGCGACAGAGGCGTTGTCGATCACGCGGTTGATCACCATGTCCGTGACATCGTCGGTGACGGCCACGGGGTCGGTGGCAACCGCGGCGATCTTATAGGCGAGCTGGTCTTCGCGGGCGAGCTTTTCCTCGCTCTTGTACACGCGGACGTGGTGTTCCTTAACCATGGTGCTCCTTGGGATGGGGTTTGTGGGTGGCTTTGACGTGGGAAAGGCTGCGGTGCAGGTGCAGGGTCGTCGCCGCTTCGGCCAGCCGCGGATTGCCGGCCGCAATGGCCTCCGCAATGACGGCGTGCTCTGCTGCCGCGGCCGTGAGGCGGGCGGCGTCGTCGACCGCGAGCCGGCGCACCCGGACCAGGTGGACGCGCAGGCCGCGCATCGCCTGGGCGAGGTAGGAGTTGGCCGTGGCAGCGTCGATCGCCGCGTCCAGCCGGCCCACGAGGGCGTAGTAGTCGTGCCGGGACCGGTCATCGTCCGTGATCAGCGCGGGGGCGTTGAGGAGCTCGTGGCGGAGCCGATCGAAGACGGCGGCGTCGCCGCGCTCGGCCGCGAGTGCCGCGGCCTTGCCTTCGAGGGTTCCGCGGAGTTCAAAGAGTTCGTCGATGTCCTCGAGGGAAATATCCGTCACGACGACGCCGCGTCCGCCCGCCGTCGTCGTCAGTCCTTCCGCGGTGAGCCTGCTCAGTGCCTCCCGCAGCGGGGTACGGGAGATCCCGAGCCGCGCAGACTGCTCGACCTCGGCCAGCACCGCCCCGGGACGCAGGCGCCATTCAATGATGTCCTCGCGCAGCACGGCGTAGGCTTTGTCGCTTGCCCGCATCCTCGCTCCTCTCGGTCCGACCCCAGTGTATACATGAAAGTCCTTTTGTGGCATCCCTCGTGCACTATTGGGCAAAAAGCCGGTTCTCTGTATACATAACCCTTGTGTCTGTGGCCGACGGGACGTTAGCATGAGCGCTATCACACCGTCGTGGACAGGATGCAGTTATGGTCACCGCCAGCTACCGGGACAGCTACAAGCTCAGCCTGAACGACCCAAACGGCTTCTGGCTCGACGCCGCGGAGAAGATCTCCTGGTCCACTCCGCCGCGGCAGGCGCTCGATGCCGGCGGTGCCCCGCTTTACCGCTGGTTTCCGGACGGCGTGCTGAACACCTCCTACAACGCCCTGGACCGCCACGTCGCCGCGGGCCGCGGCGGGCAGGCCGCGCTGATCTACGATTCCGCCGTCCTGGGCAAACAGGAGACCTATAGCTACGCCGAACTCACGGACCTGGTCGCGCGCTTCGCCGGTGTCCTGCGCAGCCGCGGCGTGGGCAAGGGGGACCGGGTGGTGATCTACCTGCCGATGATCCCGGAGGCGGCCATCGCGATGTTGGCTTGTGCCCGGCTCGGCGCCGTCCACTCCGTGGTCTTCGGCGGGTTTGCTGCGAAAGAGCTCGCCGCCCGCATCCGGGACGCCGCGCCCGCCGCCGTCATCACGGCCTCGGGCGGGATCGAGCCCAGCCGCCGGATCGAATACCTGCCGGCCGTCGCCGAAGCCCTCGCGCTCGCCGGATCACCGGACCTCCCGGTCCTGGTCAAAGCCCGTGCAGGGTTCGCCGCACAGGCCGCCGACCATGCCGGCTGGCTGGACTGGGACACCGAAATGGATGCCGCGGTGCCGGCAGCGCCGGTGGACGTGCAGGCGACGGACCCGCTCTACATCCTCTATACCTCAGGCACCACGGGAACCCCGAAAGGCGTGGTGCGGGACAACGGCGGCCACGCCGTGGCGCTGCACTGGAGCCTGGCGAACATTTACGGCATCGGGCCCGGGGATGTGATGTGGACGGCGTCCGATGTCGGCTGGGTGGTGGGGCACTCCTACATTGTGTACGGCCCGCTGCTGGCCGGCGCCACGACCGTCCTCTATGAGGGCAAGCCCGTGGGGACCCCGGACGCCGGAGCCTTCTGGCGGGTCATCCGGGACCACCGGGTCAATGTCCTGTTCACCGCACCCACCGCCCTGCGTGCCATCCGGAAGGTGGACCCGGACGCGGAGCTGCTGGCCGGCTACGACATCTCCAGCCTGCGGACCCTCTTCGCGGCGGGCGAGCGGCTCGATACCGACACCTTCCATTGGGCCTCGCGGGTCCTGGGCGTTCCGGTGGTGGACCACTGGTGGCAGACCGAAACCGGCTGGGCCATATGCGCCACGCCCAGGGGCATGGACGGACTGCCCATCAAGCCCGGCTCGCCCGGCGTCCCCATGCCCGGATATCGGCTGATCGTCCTCGACAGTGCCGGCGCGGAGGTCGACGCCGGCACGGAAGGCAACATCGTGCTGGGCCTGCCCCTGCCGCCGGGGACCCTGACAACGCTGTGGGGCGACGACGAGCGCTACGTCTCCTCCTACCTGCAGGCATTCGAGGGCTGCTACACCACCGGCGACTCCGGATACCGGGACGGGGACGGCTACCTGTTCGTG
>JBFGBS010000378.1:0-3064 GCA_041567475.1 Arthrobacter sp. | reverse complement strand
GACATTTCCAGCAACGCCATACGCGGCGCCGAATGGGTGGTTGCGGCCAGGTGGGCGACGGCGGGGGCCACTTCGGCAAGGAATTCGTCGGCGCTCCCGTTCCGGACGATCGCCATGAATTTCACCACCGGGTCGGCCGCCGTGAGCGTGGAGTGCAGCGGCGCCGGAGTGAACTCGGCGAGAAGTTCACTGGAGCCGTGCTCGATAAAGCCCGGTTCCAGGTGGAATCCGGCCAGGGTTTCGGCCGCGAACAGGGCCGAAGGCTGCAGCTGTTGGATAATCGCGCGCGCTTCAAACACCGCGTCCAGTCCCATGGTTTTGGCCGACACCATCCGGTCCGCCTCGAGGTCCCATACGACGGCGCCGTTGGAGCAGATGACAGTTCCCGTGTGGGCCAGTTGCTCGCGCAGCGGGTGCAGCCAGCGTGGCGGGCGGCCCGTGACGAAGACGACTTCGACGCCGGCGTCCCGGCAGGCATGGAAGGCGCGGATGGTCCGTGCGCTGATCCTGCCGTCATGGCCCAGGATCGTTCCGTCGATGTCACTTGCTACCAGCCGCATCCTGCCAGTCTACGGGGACGGCAGATCAGTGCCGTTCGTAGATTCCGGTGAGCCGGGCCTGCCCCAGGATGTGCCGGGAGAGCGTCGATTCGAGCGTCACCGGGAGCGCTCCTGCGTTGAGTCCGGACAGCGCCATGTCCAGGGCCCAGACCGTCACGACGTAGCGATGCGGGCCATGGCCCGGCGGCGGTGCTGCGCCGACGTAGCCGTGGAACCCGGCGTCGTTCTTCAACTGCACGGCCTGCGGGGGGAGCAGCCGGCCATCCTCGGTGCCTGCCCCGGCCGGCAGTGAGGTGGTGTCGGCGGGGATGTCCAGCACGGCCCAGTGCCAGTAGCCGCCCCGCCCGGGTGCGTCGGGGTCAAAGACCGTGATGGCGTAACCGAGGGTCCCGGCCGGGGCGCCGCTCCAGGACAACTGCGGCGACTCGTCCTTGCCGCCGGCCCGCAGGCGGCCGCTGCACTGGGCCTGCGGAAGGAGCTGGCCATCCTCGAAAGAGTCGCTGCTGAGCCGGAAGGAGGAATCATCGTGCTGTGTCATGGCTGCCTTTCAGTTGCGGCCAGGACGGCCGCCCGGTCCGGAATCTACTCCGCTGCGCTGGCTACCTCGGCCCGGCCCTGGCCCTGGCTGGCGGGAGCGGGGTTCCACGGGTCCATCCTGCCCAGCTCCGTCCGGGTGGGGGGATTGGCGCCGGCACGGGAGACCGTCACGGCCGCCGCACGCGCGGCGTGGCCGAGGAGCTCACGGAGCGAGCCGGCGGAGAGCTCACGGAGGGCCTTGCGGTTCTGGGCGCCGTCGAGGCCCAGGTCCACCACACCGGAAAGCAAGGCGGCCATAAAGGAGTCCCCGGCCCCGACGGTGTCCGCAACGTCTACTTTGGGGGCCGCAACCTGCGCTTCACCCGCGGCGTTGACGCCCCACGGGCCTTCACCGCCGCGCGTCACCACAACCATCGCCGGGCCTTCCGACCCGCCGAGCGCGAGCCAGTGCCGGGCGGACTCGAGCGGATCCACCCCGGGGTACAGCCATTCGAGGTCCTCATCCGACGCCTTGACGACGTCCGCAAGGGTGACGAACTTTTCCGCCTGCCGGCGGGCGTAGTCCACGTCCGTGATGATGCTCGGCCGGCAGTTGGGGTCGAAGCTGATCGTTGAGGACGGGTGGGCGTACTCGACAGCGGCCAGTACCGCGGCGGCACCCGGTGCCAGCATCGTGGCAATCGAGCCGGTGTGAACCAGCGTGGTGCCCTGCAGCAGGACCGGCAGCCTATCGGCCAGTCCGGGCAGTTCCCAGGCGAGGTCGAACGTGTAGGTGGCGGCGCCGTCGTCGTCGATCAGGGCGGCGGCGACACTCGTGGGAAGGTCATCCGGGCCCTGCGGGAGCAACACGGAACTGGATTTCAGGTGCGCCGCCACCGCGTCCCCGTACGCGTCACGGCCGTAGCGGCCGATGAACTGCACGGGATGGTCCAGCCGGGCCAGACCGACGGCCACATTCAGGGGGCTCCCCCCGACGTGGGCCTGCACGCCGGAGGATCGCTTGACAACATCGACCAGGCCTTCGCCAATAACTGTGAGCATTCCCATACTCTGCCAGAGAACGGGCCCTATTTCCCCTTGTTGCGAAACCCGGCGCTCGACGCCCCGCCCGCCCGCTCCCCCGGCAAGTCCGGCTCAGCCGTGGTTGACCGGGTGCCCGTTCCGGTGCCACTCGATGATCCCGCCGGTGACGTTGACGGCGTCGTACCCGTGTTCTTCCAGGTAGACCGTGGCCTGGGAGCTGCGTCCGCCGGCGGCACACATCACATAGACGGTTCCGCTGGGCGGGACCTCGGCGAGGGACTGGACAAAACGGGACAGCGGGATGCTCTGGGCGCCGGGCACGCGGATTTCGGCAAACTCTGCGTCCTCGCGGACATCCACCACTGGAGCCAGATCTCCAAGTGCGGCGAGTTCGTTGACGGAAATGCTCTTCATGCTGGACCTTTCGACATGGCCGGGAACGTCCCGGAGCTTCCCCCAACCCTGTCGATTTTACCCCCGGGGAAGCGTCCCGCCGGGACTAACGGCCCGCAGCATCCTCCTGCTGGTAGACATCGGGAATGCCGTCATGATCGGAGTCGACCTTCTCGGCCGCCTCCGCCGCCCGGTACTGCCGGTTCCGGGTCCGCAACACGAGGGTGGCCAGGAGCGCCGCGAGCAGGGATGCCGCCAGGATGCCCACCTTGGCGTGGTCGTCGGCTTCCGTGCCGTGGCCGAAGCTCAGCTCAGCGACCAGGAGCGAGACGGTGAAACCGATCCCGGCGAGAAGCGCAACGCCGAAGACGTCAATCCACTTGAACGAACTGTCCAGCTGGGCCCGGGTCGTCTTGGTCAGCAGCCAGGTGGTGCCGAGGATGCCGATCGGTTTGCCCGCGACCAGCGCCACGATGATGCCGAGGGCGACAGGATCGATGAGGGCCTTGCCGAGCCCCTCCCAGCCGCCGACCGCGACGCCTGCCGAGAAG
>JBFGBS010000377.1:0-3076 GCA_041567475.1 Arthrobacter sp. | reverse complement strand
CCCCCCCCTCCGCAGTGCAGCCGCCGGCGGGCAGCGGTCCGGTTACCGGGACGCAGCGGCCCCCGCCGCCGAGCTTTCGGCGCCTTCCGGCGTCTGGTCCGCGCTCGGTTCCAGCCGGACGATGACAGCCTTCGAGATGGGGGTGTTGCTGCCCTCTGCGGTGTGGTTCAACGGGACCAGCACGTTGGCCTCGGGGTAGTAGGCGGCAGCGCAGCCGGGGGCGGTGGGGTAGGAGACCACCCGGAACTTGCGGATGACGCGTTCCGTCCCGTCCTGGTATTCGCCGCGGATGTCCACGAACTGCCCGTCGGCCAGCCCCAGCTCGGCGATATCGGCGGGGTTGACGAACACCACGTGCCGCCCCTTCTTGATCCCGCGGTACCGGTCGTTGTGGCCGTAGATGGTGGTGTTGAACTGGTCATGGGACCGCATGGTCTGCAGGATCAAGGTCCCCGCAGGCCGCTGCACCGGTTCCAGGTGGTTGACCGTCAGGACGGCCTTGCCTGAAGGTGTCGGGAACGTCCGGGAGTCCCGCGGACCGTTAGGCAGGATGAAGCCGCCTTCCTGGCGGATCCGCGCATTGTAGTTTTCGCAGCCGGCCACCACGTGGGAGATATGGTCGCGGATCACGTCATAGTTGCGTTCGAACGCATCCCAGTCAGCCCGGACCTTGTCGCCGACGACCTCCTTGGCGAGGCGGCTGACGATCGCGGTTTCGGAAAGCAGGTGGTGCGAAACCGGCTCCACGCTGCCCCACGATCCGTGCACCGCGCAGACCGTGTCCTCCACGGACACGAACTGCGGCCCGCTTTCCTGGATGTCGATCTCGGTGCGTCCCAGTGTGGGCAGGATCAGGGCCTCGGCGCCCGTGACGGTGTGCGAGCGGTTGAGTTTGGTGGAGACCTGCACGCTCATCTCGGTGTTCTCCATCGCCGCCTCGGTCGCCTGCGTATCGGAGATGGCGCCGACGAAGTTACCGCCCATGCCGAAGAACACCTTGAGCCGGCCCTCGCGCATGCCCTCAATGGTCTGGACGGCGTCGACGCCGTGTTCGCGCGGGGGCTCGAAGTCGAATTCCTTGGCCATCGCGTTCATGAAGGTCTCGGGCATCTGCTCCCAGATACCCATGGTGCGGTCGCCCTGGACGTTGCTGTGGCCGCGGATCGGCGAGGCGCCGGCGCCGGGCTTGCCGATGTTGCCGCGCAGCAGGAGGAGGTTGATGATCTCCTTGATCGTTGCAACGCCCTTCTTCTGCTGCGTGATGCCCATGGCCCAGGTGATGATGACCTTATCCGCCTTGAGGTAGCGGGCCGCGAGTTCGTCGATTTCCTCGACCTGGAGCCCGGTGGCCTCAAGCACGGCGGCCTCGTCCAGGGTCGAGAGGTGTTCGCGGAGTTCCGTGAGTCCTTCGCAGTGCTTGTTGAGGAAGTCATGGTCCAGAACGGTTCCGGGGTTCCGGTCTTCGGCGTCGAGGACTCGCTTGGACACGGCCTGCAAGAGTGCCATGTCACCGCCGATGCGGATTTGCATAAACTGGTCAGCGATCTCGGTGCCCCGGCCGACGACGCCCTTGACCTTCTGCGGGTTCTTGTAGCGGCGCAGGCCGGCCTCGGGCAGTGGGTTGACGGCGACGATCTCGCCGCCGTTTTCCTTGCAGGCCTCCAGTTCGGTCAGCATCCGCGGGTGGTTGGTGCCCGGGTTCTGGCCCATCACGATGATCAGGTCGGCGTTGGCGTAATCCTCGAAGGAGACCGTGGCTTTACCGATGCCGATGGTCTGGCCCATGCCCCAGCCGGATGATTCATGGCACATATTGGAGCAGTCGGGGAGGTTGTTGGTCCCGAAGCCCCGGACGAAGAGCTGGTAGGCGAAGGCGGCCTCATTGGAGGTCCTGCCGCTGGTGTAGAACACGGCTTCGTGCGGCGAGGCCAGGCCCTTGAGCTTATTGCCCAGCAGCGTGATCGCCTCGTCCCAGCTGATCGGCCGGTAGTGGTCCTCGCCCGCCGGCTTGTAGACCGGTTCCGTGAGCCGGCCCTGCATGCCCAGCCAGTACTCGCTGCGCTGACGCAACTCACTCACCGGGTGTTCGGCCCAGAAATCCGGCCCGATAACGACGGGGGTGGCCTCCCATGTGACGGCCTTGGCCCCGTTTTCACAGAATTCAAACGTCTTGCGGTGCGCCGGGTCCGGCCAGGCGCAACTGGGGCAATCGAAGCCCTTTTTCTGGTTCATCGCGAGCACCGTCTTGCGGGTGCGGTTCACGCCCATGTGCTCAATGGCCGGGACCATGGAATGGAGGACGCCGGGAATACCGGCGGCCCAGCTTTTCGGGCCGTTTGTGACTTCGAGGTCTTTCTCGTCAGTCTCTTCGACCCGGGGGTTCTTGCCGGTCATGTAAACATCCTTTCGGCTAGCACCGCCAGTTTGAGGAGGCGCGCGGAGCTACTACTACGCACTTTACTCTCACGCGGGACCGCGCGTGGCGACCCGCCGCCAGCGGTTCGCGTCAGTATCGGGATGGCTGTTACAAACCTCCGCTGGCCGTCGGCTCGCGCGTTTCGTGTTCTGCGCGGCGAGGACTTCCAGCTCTTCCGCTAATTCCTCCGGACCCGGCGAAAAATTTCACAACGTACACGTAACTTGTTCCCGTGCGGGCATCATCTAAAAACACCCGCCTGCTGCGCTCCTGGCGCCATCGCGCCCGCCGCGCGGTATACAGAGTCCGCTCCAAAGTCTGCGAACACGTTTTCTTCAGCATTATTCTCACCGTCCATGACGGAACTAGCTAAGCCAACCGAAGAATGCAAAAATGCTGCGAAAGGAGGGCTAATTCAACGAGTCCATAACTAGCACGGGAGTTCACCGCAGCCGACTGCCGGGTGGAATTTCCCAGACTGCCCGCCGGGGGCACCATCGGCGGCCAGCCGTGCCCGGCAATGCTCTGCGACTCGACCATGGGCCGACCGCACCACATGGCCGCGCCGCTGGCCTGCGAAGTCATAGCCCGGGTGCTCAAATAGAGGTGCCGCGTCTTCACGCAGGGATGTGCCTTCATTTGCCGGATGCCGTGCCGGAT
>JBFGBS010000376.1:0-3077 GCA_041567475.1 Arthrobacter sp. | reverse complement strand
GGCGCATGGCGCAATGCCTTCGGACAGCAGGAACTGGACGACTTGTTCGCCGAGCTTGCCAAGCAGTTCTCCGACTGCACCTCGTACAGGTTCGAGCTGCTCGCGTGCGACGTAGTAGGTGATATGGCATATACGGCGGGACTGGAGCACACTTCAGCCTCTGTCGACGGCGCACCTCGCAGCTACGTGCTCCGGGCAACGCAAATTTATCGACGCGAGGACGGTGCATGGAAAGTCTCCCATCGGCACGGCGACACGGTAACCAGCTGATGGCCACCCTATGGGAGCGGGTCCGGGCAATTGCGCTTTCTTGTGAGGCAGGGCCGACGGCTGGGTGTATGGACAGCTGCCAGCGGGCCGTCGTGGCGGAGGACAAAGAATGCCGGGCGTGGGTGGCGGCGCCGTCCTCGACACCCGCGACGGCGATGCTGAGCAGGACCTTGCGCATGACCGGATCCTCCACGTTCGGTCTTCAGGGGTTGAAGGATGCCGTTCCGGCGCGTGGCACGACTGTCAGCAGAATTGCTGCGGTCCGGGTGCCATGGATACGGCCTGAGGACGTCATTCCTCTGGCATACTCTTCCCCGTCGAGCTGGTGGGGTCGGTGCCGACCCTCTAAGGCCGGCACCGACGCTTAGTTTAATCGGCTAGGCCCGGACGCTGGTCTTGGTGCGGATTAGGTTCAGGGCTTGGACGAGGTATCCCTTGAAGACCGGGTAGTTTTCACTCATCGGGAAGTGCCCGATGTCCTTCATTTCGATGAATTCGCCGTTGCGGATCTGGCTAGCCGTGCGGGCGCTGTCCTCAGGGGTGGTGAGGTAGTCGTAATCACCGGTCATCAGGACGACGGCGCACTTGTCTGTGTCGATCTCGCCCAGCTTGCCGCGCAGGTCGTGGTCGACAGAGTAGAAGTACAGGTCACCCTTGAAGGCTTCCGAACCCTGGCTGTAGTAGAACCAGGTCTTCCAGCGGTCTGCCTCCGGCGACTGGGGGGCCATGAGATCCCAGGTGCCGCTGGCGCACACCTGAGCGGCGTTGGCATGCGGGTGCTGCCACCAGTCGAGGTAAAAGCCCGGTGAATGGTCCGCTCCCTCTACCGGGATCACGGCATCGAACCTCTCCGGGAAGCGGTGGGCGAGCTGCAGCGCTATGTTGCCGCCGAAGGAGGATCCCATGAAGATGGGGTCAACCAGTTCCAGTGCATCGACGAGGGCGATGATGAAGTTTGCGTAGTGGTCAGCTGTGAGCCGGTATTCCTCGGTCCACCACTGGGTGTTTTCCGGCGGGTCTGATTTGCCGTGCCGAGGAAGGTCGTAGGCGATTACACGGTAGTTGGCGGTGATCTCCGGATCCTCCAAGAGGCCGCGCCATTGGTGGTTATGGGCTCCGGCGGTGTGCTGGCAGACCAAAGGCTGGCCCTGGCCATTCTCCAAGTAGAAGACCTTGTATTCGAGACCGTCAACGTCGACGGTCACGTAGTGGCCGGTGACGGGGGAAATTTTGCTCATGTCGGGAACTCCTATGGTCTAGACGGGTGCGCCGGTGGAGCGCAGCAGTTCAATCTGGCGGGTCAGGCAGCGCAGGTTTTGCATCAGGACCAGGACGTCACCCTCAAGCCTCATGTCGCGCTGGAAAGAGGCTGCCCAAATGCCGTGGTACATGGGAGCCGGGACGGGCTTACCGAATTCGCTCCAAGTGTGAGCGCTGGCCCGGATGGCGAACTGGTAGGGCACGTCGATCGGGCCCGGATCCACGGAAATCTGGGCGATGCTCCCGGAAACCACCCGCACAACAAAGGTGTGTGCCTCCATGTCCAGCAGGTAAGAGCAGGTGAAGTACTTTCCATGGGCCTGAATTTCCGGGTCCTGGTTGTTAGCCTCGGTGAAGCTCTGTACCCAGGCTTCTGCAGAAGGGGCACGCGTTGCGACCGTCATCTCGTTGTTCCTCTCATTGGACTCGTGGAGGATCGGACTTCTCTGTCCGAACCTCCAAAGCGGGGTTCCTGAAGCGCCTTGCGGCTGTCTCCGTTGGCAACCTTTCGCTGCTTCCATTGCAGTCCCGGAGGCCCCGTACGGTCCAATACCTGCCCCCTAACCGCCGATAGCCTCAAACTATTGGACCCGGGATTGTGGCGGAGCTTACAGTTGAACGATGCAGCAGCCACAGCTCGACCTGCGCGTCCTGCAGTACTTTGTCGCCGTTGCGGAAGAACTGCACTTCGGTCGGGCCGCTGCGCGGCTTCACATCGCGCAGCCGTCCCTCAGCGTCCAAATCCGGAAGCTTGAACACTCGCTGGGCACCCCTCTGCTGATCCGAACGAGCCGCAGTGTGGCGCTGACAGGTGCCGGCGATGTCCTGCTGAGCGAAGCCAAGCGCCTCTTGTCCGCCGCTCAGCGTGCCGTTTCCTTGACCAGGGAGGCTGCCAGTGGTGTGAGAGGCACCCTGATTGTCGGTTTTCAGGCCAACGCTGCTGCTGAGCTGACGCCGCGGATCCTCGCCGCTTTCAAAAATAACCACCCGGAAGTCCACGTCCAGATGAGGTCTTTCGATTTCGCCGATCCCTCCGCTGGGCTCACCGACGGGAGCGCCGACGTGGCATTTGTGCGGCCGCCCCTGCCAGCAGCGGACTGGCTCGCCATGGAAACACTGTTCATCGAGCCGCGGGTCCTCGTCGTTGCCAGCAGTTCCCGCTTCGCCGGACTGTCCGAGGTCTCGGTGGAACAGGTCGTTGATGAGCCCTTCGTCGCCCGCAAAGCTCCGGAAAAGTGGAGGGATTTTTGGCTCGCAACCCAGGCCCGCGGTGGCCAGCCGGTCCGTCTGGGCACTCAGGCGGCCACGGTCGACGAGTGTTTCGAAGCCATTCTGGACGAGCGGGGCATTGCGTTCACCCAGGCCTCCACGCAGCGTTTCTATGACCGTCCCGGGCTGTCGTTCATCCCGGTAAGCGATGTCCCGCCGTCTTCGCTGTCGATTGCATGGCGCACCGACGTCAATGACGGGCTGGCACGCGAATTCGTGGAAACCGCCCGGACCCTGGCCTCCTTCGGGGGCGTCCCGAACCTCGTCGACCCCCACCT
>JBFGBS010000375.1:0-3097 GCA_041567475.1 Arthrobacter sp. | reverse complement strand
GAGAACGTCCAGGTGCCGCTGGCGAAGAAGATGCTGTGGAAATCAGCAAAGAACCGCTCCCATCCGAGCGAGGCGAGCACACCGAGGCCGATGATGATCACGAGGGTCGCGATCGAGCCGGCGAACAGGCCGCGGCGTACTCCCCCGGGGCTGCGCCGGCGGAGGTAGAGCATCGCCACGACGCTGAACAGGATCAGCACGAAGCCGGCCGTGAAGGCGGACAGGATCACCAGCTTCACGTCCGCCATGTGGCTGACCTCACCGGAGGTGAAAAGAGGATCGCCGCTGCGGTTAACAAGCTCGCCTAGGTAGCGGGCGCCGGACCAGTTGCTGAGGTAGTCCACGGCGTAGGACCCGTACGTCATGCGGTCATCGGTGCTGAACCCGTACCCGTCCCCGGGGAACCCGGGACGGTTGTATTCCACCCAAAGGAACAGCGGACTGGTTACGGCGCGGACCGCGAGGACCAGCAGGATGACCGGGTAGAAGACTGCGAGCAAGACCTGCATGACGCGCGGGGCGACCGGCTTGGCCTTGGCCGCCTGCTCGCGTTCCGCATTCCGGCGCTCCACTTCTTCCTGCGGCGGACGGACCTGCAGCGCAGAGATCCGCGACGGCTCGGCGTCGCCCGTCCCGGCGGCCGCCTCCGCCGCTTTGCGGACGGCACGCGAGTCAGGTTGCTTCCACGCTGCCGGTGCTACCGGTGCTACCGGCGGAACCGGTGGCACGGACGGCCCGGCTTGCGGCGGGATTGTCCGGTCCTGTGCTCCTTGCGCCGGGCTGCCGTCTGGCTCTTTCGCCGGATCAGGATCCTGCTGCGGGGCCGTGTCCCCGGTCCGCGCGGCGGCCTGCCCGGGACGGGCCTCCGGCGCCGGTCCGTCGCTGCCCTCGCTGGAGTTCGCGGGCGCGGGGGCCGGCTTCATCCAGTCAAAGGCGGGTTCGTCGCTGTCGCTGGAGGGATCCAGTAGTGGATCCTGCCGTTCGGGAGGGGTGGGACTCTTGTCAGTCACTTCAGCTTCGCTTCCGTAGGATTCCGCGCCGCCTGGCCTGGACCGGCACCGCACTTATCTGTTTCCGAGCCTACCGTCAGGGCATCGCACCCGGCGCCGAGCCACCCCGGGAGGAGCGTCCAAATCGGAGAATCGCAGCCGTGGTGTGCCGGGGCCGTGCCGCCCGGCCCGGACCGGCGGCCTGCGGATTAATTGGCGTATTCCGCCCAGGGAATGTTCCAGTCGCCGAAGCCGTCGTCGAAGTGCGCGAACTCCCCTTCGGTGTTGATCACCTGCACGACGTCGCCGGTGGTCATGTTGTTGAACACCCAGGCGGCCCCGCTGACGGGCATGCCGATACAGCCGTGCGAAAGATTGGCTTTGCCGAGGAAGGGCATCGCTGAGTCCAGGGCCTGATGGATGTACGCGCCGCTCGGCGTCAGCCGGAAGGCATATTCCACATCGATTTCTCCGTAGTAGGCAGGATCTCCGGGTTTAAGACCGATGCTCGCAGCCACGAAGCGGTCATGGCGCCGCTTCTCCATCAGGACCAGGTAGCCCCGCGCGGACGGAAACCGCTGATCTCCCATCGTGACCGGCCAACTGCCGGCGGGAACGTCATTGATGCTGACGGAGAAGGTGTGGGCTGCCGCATCGGCGACTGCCACCTTCTTGTCGCCGATATGGACCGTCACGGTCTTGTTGAAGTTGCCGATCTGGCCGTTGCCCAGCTCAACGCCGAACATCTTCATATCCATCGTGATGGTGCTGTTGGCGGCCCAGAAGGTCTCGGGCCGGTAGCGGACCATCCGGTCGCTGAACCAGTGGAAGTCGCCTACCTGGCCGGACGTCGAGGTGATGGTGAGGGCGTTTTCAACAATGTCCCGGTTCAGCACCGGTTCGCTGAAGACAACCTGCAGGGGCTGCGCGACGCCGACCTTCATGCCGTCCAGCGGGTAGATGGCCGCGTCGGCCTCATTAGCGGCGACGACGGTCGCAAATGTCCGGCTGTCCTGCGTCGTCCGTCCGGCGGCGTCCGCGACGGTGTACGTGTAGGTGTAGCGGGTATCGAACTTCAGGGTGCCGGCGGAGGTCCAGGTGGTCCGATCCGCGCTCAGTACCCCCGGCACCCGGTCACCGGCTGCGCTCGTCAGGGCCGCCCGGTCGATGCTGCCGTTGGTGACGGTGAGGGTCACGGGCGCGGCCGGATTGACCTCCTTGGCACCGGCGGCCGGGATCACTGCCGTTTCCGCCGGGATCGCGGATTCCGGCGGATCCCCCGCCCCGGCGCTGCTGCCGGAAGGGTCCGGAGCCGCGGCCCCGAACGCGCCGCAGCCTGTGACCAGGGCGCAGACCAGCCCCAGCACGGCGATGTTACGGCCGGCAGTTCGGCGTAAGGATGCCATCACAGGTTCGGGTCTTTTCCATGCGTCATGCTGCCAGCATAGGCGAATCGGGCGCCCGGTCCGGCTGGTTTCCGGCACGATCCGGTTACAAAGCCGACTGCAACGCCGGCTGCAACGCCGCTACAGCGAGGGGCCCCGGACCGCGTGTGTTGCAGCGGTCCGGGGCCCCTCGTCGTCTCACAGGTGCGCTAGCGTAGCGGCGCCGTGCCGGGCGTCCGCGTGCTCCTAGTAGCGGTAGTGCTCAGGCTTGAACGGGCCGGCGACGTCCAGGTCCAGGTATTCAGCCTGCTCCTTGGAGAGTTCGGTCAGTTCCACGTCCAGGGCGGCGAGGTGCAGCCGGGCCACCTTCTCGTCCAGGATCTTCGGCAGCACGTAGACCTGCTTTTCGTACTCGCGCTCACCCTCGGGCTGGTCCCGCTTGGTGAAGAGTTCGATCTGGGCGATCGTCTGGTTCGCAAAGGAGTTGCTCATCACGAATGACGGGTGGCCGGTAGCGTTGCCGAGGTTGAGCAGGCGGCCTTCCGAGAGGACGATGATGGACCGCTCGTCCCCGGTGCCGGCATCGAAAACCCACTCGTGGACCTGGGGCTTGATCTCGACCTTGGTGATGCCGGGGATCCGGGCCAGGCCGGCCATGTCGATTTCGTTGTCGAAGTGGCCGATGTTGCCGACGATGGCCTTGTCCCGCATGCCGGCCATGTG
>JBFGBS010000374.1:0-3099 GCA_041567475.1 Arthrobacter sp. | reverse complement strand
TTGCCTTCGGCATGGGCATCGAGCGCACGCTCATGTTCCGCAACGAGGTCGGCGACATGCGCGACATGATCGAAGGCGATGTACGTTTCAGCGAGCACTTCGGGATGGAGATCTAAGAATGCGTATCCCCCTTTCCTGGCTGCGTGAATCCGCACAGGTACCGGCCGGAGCATCGGCCGAAGACGTGATGGCAGAACTGGTCAAGGTGGGCCTCGAAGAAGAAGAGGTCCACCGCCCCACCGACTCCATCCAGGGTCCGATCGTGGTCGGCCAGGTGCTGAGCATCGTCAAGGAACCCCAGTCCAACGGCAAGACCATCAACTGGTGCCAGGTCCGGGTTGTCCCCGAAGGCCAGGCCCAGAACCTCACCGGTGACGGCATCGACCCCTCCGGCGTGCAGGGCATCATCTGCGGCGCCCACAACTTCGTTGAAGGCGACAAGGTTGTAGTCACCCTCCCAGGGGCCGTACTGCCCGGAGACTTCCACATCTCCGCGCGTAAGACCTACGGTCACCTGTCCGCCGGGATGATCGCTTCGGTGCGTGAACTGGGCATCGGCGAGGACCATGACGGCATCCTGGTGCTCTCCCGGATCGGACTCGACCCGGAATTGGGCACGGACGCCATGGAGCTGCTTGGCCTCTACGACCAGGCCGCGGAAATCAACGTGACTCCGGACCGCAGCTACTGCTTCTCGATCCGCGGGGTGGCCCGGGAATACGCCCACGCCACCGGCACGGCCTTCACCGATCCGGCGTCCAGGGTCCAGGCCCCGGCAGCCTTGTCCGGCGGCTACGGCGTCAAGATCAACGACGACGCCCCCATCTACGGCAAGCCCGGCTGCGACCGGTTCGTGGCCCGCACCGTGCACGGCGTGGATGCCACCCGCCCCACGCCGCCGTGGATGTCCTCCCGGCTGCGGCTCGCCGGCATCCGGTCGATCTCGCTGCCGGTGGACATCTCCAACTACGTCATGCTCGAACTCGGGCAGCCGCTGCACTTCTACGACCAGGACAAGCTCTCCGGCGACATCGTCGTGCGGCGTGCCGTTGCCGGCGAGAAGCTGCGCACCCTGGACGGCAAGGACCGCGCCCTGGACGCCGAGGACCTGCTGATCACGGATGCGTCCGGCCCGATCGGCGTCGCCGGTGTGATGGGCGGCGCCTCCACTGAAGTCAGTGACGCGACGTCAACGGTCCTGATCGAAGCGGCGCACTTCGAGGAAGTCTCGATCGCCCGGTCCCGACGCCGGCATAAGCTCCCGTCCGAGGCCTCCAAGCGCTTCGAACGGGGCGTCGACTGGCACATCGCCGGGATTGCCGCGCAGCGCGCCGTGGACCTTCTGGTCGAGCTGGCCGGCGGCACCGCGGCTGCCGAGGGGACCGACGTCGGGACCGCCCCGGCGGCCGTCACCATCGACCTGCCGGCCGGTTTCGCCGCCGAACGGATCGGGATCGACTTCACCGGGGAACAGATCGTCACCTCGCTCGAGGACCTGGGCGCCGTCGTGGAAAAGAACGACGCCGGCTACCTCGTCACCGCGCCGAGCTGGCGCCACGACCTGGAAACCAAGGAAGACCTCTCCGAGGAAATCGCCCGGCTCGTCGGCTACGACAAGATCCCGGCGACCCTGCCGGTGGCGCCCCCGGGCCGTGGCCTGAGCCGCGTCCAGCAACAGCGCCGCCGCCTGATCCAGGCGCTGGCCGATGCCGGCCTCACCGAGGTCCTGGCTTACCCGTTCGTCACGAAGGCTGCCAACGACACCTTTGGGGTGGCAACCGAAGGCGCCGAACGGAAGGCCCTCAAGCTCGCCAACCCGATCAGCGAGGAGCACGGCTTCCTGCGCACCTCCGTCCTGCCGGGCCTGATCGAGGTGGCCAAGCGCAACCACTCGCGCGGCTTCCGCGACCTGGCCCTGTTCGAGGCCGGACTCGTTTTCCTCCCCGATGAAAAGCTGGGGACGTCCACGATTCCGCCGCTCGGCGTCAAGCCCGACGCAGAGGTACTGGACGGACTGTACGACGGCGTCCCTCACCAGCCGCTGCACATCGCCGCGGTCCTGACCGGCCACGATTCGCCGGCCGCCCCGGCGCATGCGCCCCGGGTCTGGGACTGGGCCGACGCCCTGGACTTCGCCCGGCTCGCCGGCGACGTCCTCGGCGTCGAAATCCTCGCCAGCCAGGGGCAGCACCAGGCGTTCCACCCCGGCCGGGCGGCGCAGTTGACGCTGCGCTCCGGCGAGGTTGTGGGATACGCGGGCGAGCTGCATCCGAAGCTGCTCGCGGCGCAGGACATGCCCGCCCGCTCGGTCGCGTTCGAGCTGAATGCCGATGCCCTCTTCGACGCCGCCGCCGACGTGATCGTGGCCCGGCACATTTCCACCTACCCGGTGGCGACCCAGGACGTGGCCCTCGTGGTGCCGCGGGACATCCCCTCGGACGAGGTCCTTCACGCGCTGCGCGAAGGCGCCGGTGAATTGCTCGAAGACGTCGCCCTGTTCGACGTCTACGAAGGCAAGGGGATCGAGGACGGCAAGAAGTCGCTGGCGTTCAGCCTGCGTTTCCGGGCCGACGACCGCACCTTGACGGCCGACGAGGCGTCCGCCGCCCGGGAGGGCGCCGTGGCGGTTGCCCACGAGCGGTGCGGGGCAGTGCAGCGCTAGCCGCGCGTCGCCATGTGGCCTGAGCAGAAATCCCCGCAGCGCCAGCGCTGCGGGGATTTCTGCGTCCCGGGGCCGGGACGGGTCAGGGAATGAGGATGACCTTGCCGGTGGTGCGCCGCTGCTCAAGGTCATCATGGGCCCGGGCCGCTTCGGCAAGCGGGTACCGTGCCCCGATCCGGACCTTGAGGGTGCCGTCGGCGGCAGCGGCGAAGACTTCGTCGGAGCGCCAGCGGCGTTCCCGCACGTCGCGCAGGTAGTGGCCCATCGTCGGGCGGGTCAAATACAGTGATCCGCCGGCATTGAGGCGCTGCGGGTCGAACGGCGGAACCGGGCCGGACGCGGCACCGAACAGCACGAGTGAGCCCCGGACCCGCAAGGAGGCGAGGGAGCCGTCGAAGGTATCCTTGCCGACGCCGTCGTAGACCACGTCGGCGCCC
>JBFGBS010000373.1:0-3112 GCA_041567475.1 Arthrobacter sp. | reverse complement strand
GTCTTCCCGCTGCCTGAGGGAGCCGGGTTTGACCTCGGGGCGAGCCTGGGCGTTCCGGCGATTACGGCGCACCGGACCCTCACCGTGGCCGAGGACGGACCGCGGCGCCTGCAGCCGGGCGCACTGGCCGGCAAGGTGGTGCTGGTCGCGGGCGGGGCCGGCGCCGTAGGCCACGCGGCCATCCAGCTCGCCCGCTGGGCCGGGGCCGTGGTGATTACGACCGTCAGTGCCCCGGCGAAAGCCGCCTTGGCGGACGCGGCCGGCGCCCACCACATTGTGAATTACCGGGACACCGACGCGGCCGCGGAGATCCGACGGATCGCTCCCGACGGCGTTGACCTGATTGTCGAGGTGGCCCCGGCGCAGAACGCGGACCTGGACCTGGCCGTGATCCGCAACCGCGGCTCCATCGCCGTCTACGCCAACAACGGCGGCGACCATGTCAGCCTGGACGTGCGCCGGCACTTCAGCCTCAATATCCGGTACCAGTTCGTCCTGCTCTACACCGTCGGCATGGACGCCATCCACGCCGCCGCCGAGGACATCAATGCCGCACTGGCGGACGGCGCACTGCCGGTGGGCGAGGCCGCCGGGCTGCCGCTGCACCGTTTTGCCCTGGCCGACTCCGCCGCGGCCCACGCCGCGGTGGAAGAGAAAGTCGTCGGAAAAGTCCTCATCCAGGTGGCCCGTTCCTGATCCGGGCCAGTCAATACCGGGCGGCTCCCGGCGGCGGCGTTTTCTTTGCGGCCGCCACGGCATGGATACTTGTGCGATGACTACTCGCGAGTACTCCGCCGGGGAGAGCTCAGGGCTGCCTCAGCAGCCGGGCATCCCCCTCCAGTTGCGGGCCGTCATGAACGGGATTCCTGCCATGGTGGCCTACTGGGACAAGGACCTCCGCAACCGCTTCGCCAACGAAGCCTACTGCGACTGGTTCGGCGTCACGGCGGAAGACCTCCACGGCGTGCACATGCACGATCTGGTCAGCGCGGAGCTGCTGGCGGAGAACCAGCCCCATGTCGCCGGGGTCCTCGCCGGCGAACCCCAGCACTTCGACCGGGCCCTGGCGGACAGCGCCGGCAGGAAGCACTACACCCAGATGTCCTACACGCCGGATATCGCCGAGGGTGAGGTCCGCGGATTTTTCGTCCTGGTCACGGACATCACCGAGCGGTTCCTGGCCGAACGCCGCCAACAGCGCGACATGGACCGGTACCGGACGCTGGCACGCAGCATTCCCGGCGTCTTCGTTCTCCTGTTCGACTTGGACCTCCGCTATCTGGTTGCCGAGGGACAGGAGCTGGAAGCCTTCGGCTACCGGCCCGAAGACATGGAAGGCCGGCTGCTCCATGATGCCCTGGAGACCGGACTCGCCCACGAACTGGAGCCCCGGTACCGGGCCGCCCTCGCCGGCGAGGAAGTGTCCTGGAACAGGACCATCGGCGACCGCGACTACCGGCTCACCGCACGCCCGGTCTTCTCCGACGACGACGCCGCCGGCATGGTGGTCGCCGTCGACGTGACCGAACGCCGGCAGCGGGAAAAAACCTGGGCGGCCCTGCACGAAATCGCCACCGCCGTGGCCCGCAGCGAGGCGCCGGCGGACATAGCAGGCCAGGTCGCTGCCATTGTCCGCTCGCTCTTCGACGTTGATTCGGCCGCCGTGACGCGCCTGACCGGCCCGACGTCGGCGGAGATCGTCGCCATGGCACCCATGCGCCCGCCGACCCTGAGCCGGAAGCACATCTTCTCGCCCACCGATTCCTCCGCTACCGTGCAGGTCGCGGTCACCGGCCAACCCGCCCTCGTCGTCTACAGTCCCGACGGCGGTACGGCGTCCGCACAGATGCTCGCCGGCGGGTTCCGGTCCTCTGCGGCGGCCCCGATCCGGGTCAACGGCTCGCTGTGGGGTGTTCTTGCCCTGACTTCAAAGTCACCGACCGGGCTCACCCGCGCAATGCTGGACCGGCTCGCACAGTTTGCCGAGCTCGTGGAGATCGCGATCGCCAACGCCGAGGCCCGTGCGAGCCTGGAACGGCAGGCCAGCACCGACGCGCTGAGCGGCCTGCCCAACCGGCGCGCACTGGAAGAGCGTCTGGCCAAGGAAACAGCACTGGCCCATGCCCAAGGCACTGCGCTCAGCGCCATCGTCCTGGACATCGACCACTTCAAACGCGTCAATGACTCCTTCGGCCACCCCGCAGGCGACGTTGTCATCGTGGAGGTCGCGGCCAGGCTTCGCCAGATCGCGCGCCAGGGGGAAATCGTCGCCCGCGTCGGCGGTGAGGAATTCGTCTGGCTATTGCCCGGAAGTACGGGCGCCGAAGCTCTCCAGGCCGCCGAACGCGCCCGCGCCGCCATCGCGTCAGGGCCCTTCGGAGAGGTCGGCACCGTCACGATCTCCGCCGGGATCTGTGAACTCCGGGAGGCCGGGCAACGCACCCTCCTGGCCTGCGCTGACAGTGCCCTGTACACGGCCAAGGACGCGGGCCGGAACCGCAGCCAGCGGTACGGCAGCGACGCCGCGGGCCGCGAAGCTTCCGCCCGGACACCCACCGACCAACCCGCGCTGGAAACCCGCCGCGCCTAGATTCCCCCGCCCCTCCGGTCCGGGGCGTTGCCGCCGGCAGGCCGGTCAGGCGAGGAAGCCGCGCAACAGGGCCGCGGTGCCCTCGAGGTGTTCGATTGTGGCGCGCTCTGCCGCCGCCGGGTCACCCCTGAGGATGGCGTCGGCTATTTCCGCGTGCTGGACGTTGGAGTGTTCCAGGTTGGTGACCAGGAACGGGATTCTGTCCAAAAGGTCATTGAGCCTGGCCCTGGTCTCCGCCACGGCGGCAACGAGGCTCGGCGAACCGGTCAACTCGGCGATGGCGATGTGGAACCTGGCATCCCGGGGCCGGTAGTTGGCCTCGCCGGCACCCGTGACATCCGCCAGGCAGTTCCGCAAGTGGCCGCGGGCAGAAGCCGACAGATCGGAGCCGGCCGCCAGGGCACTCGCCGCCGGTTCGATCACGCCACGGAACACCAGCACGTCCTGCACGTCGTCCGGATCGAGCCGCGGCGCGCCCCGGGGCTGCTCCGGCACACGGGTCTCGGAAACATACGTCCCGCC
>JBFGBS010000372.1:0-3114 GCA_041567475.1 Arthrobacter sp. | reverse complement strand
GGCCGCGAACTCGGACGTCTCCTTCGCGGCCGCCGCTCGGGCGACCCGGGGGCTCAGCGCCGACGACGCCGTCGATATCGCCTGGTCTCCGGCTGCGGCCCGGCTGGGCAGCCAGCACGTGGTTCCGGTGCCGGCCACGGGGGACCGGCGCCTCGTCTTCGGTGCCCCCGAGGGCAGGACCACTATTTCCTACACACCAATCACTGCCGACGGCGCGATCGGGGCGGTCTCGGCTGCGGATATCGCCGGCGGCACCACGTCCTCCGTCCAGGTCCCCGGGGACATCGGGGGTTCCCCGGTTGTCGGCTACCTCGTGTCGGCGGCAGGCGACCCCGCGTACGCTGCCGTGCTGCTGCTCAAGGACGGCACACAGGATATTTCCATCCTCACCGTCGCCCCGGAGGCGGCAGGGCAGGAGCAGATTCCGGTCACGCTCGGCTACTAGGGGCCTGCTACTAGGGGCCTGCTACTAGGGGCCTGGTGCCTAAGGGCCTGCTCCCTAGTAGCGCCGGCGGTAGACCGGATCCAAGGATTCCGGTGGCACACCCAGCATTTCGGCGGTGTATTCCACCACTACGTCGTGGACGAGGTCCGGGAGCTCCTCCCTGCTGCCGCAGGCATGCTCCACAACCCTGCGGTACAAGGTGATGACGGGGCCTTCCTCCGGGGTAGCCGGCGTGAAAGCGCCCATGGGTGCGGGCGTACGGTCCGCCACAAACTGCTCCAGGCCCGGCGGGATCTCGTCGACGGCGAACCTGACGCCGTCCAGGGGCTTGCCCCAGATGTCATGCAAACGCTGGGCGGAGTCCAGCACCAGATCGTCGAAACGGTCGGACCGGGTCCGGTAGCCAGGCAGGGCGGGGAGCATGAGTTCCCCGCGGAGCCCCCGGCCGTGCCGGTTACGGCGCCGTTGGCGGAAGCTCTTTCCCGCTCCGGCCCGGCCTGAACCGGCGGCCGTGGCGGCGGAACCGGCGGCTGCGGGGTCAGCCATCCGGACCGTAAAACCCGATTCATGGTGCGATGACTGCATACCTCGACTCTAAACCCGGCGGCTGATTTACGCGATACGGACCGCCCGGCCGCGCCGCGGGCGGCGGCCGGACCCGCCGGAACGCCCGGCGTTTCAATGCGCGGTTCCGGCGGCAGGGGAGAGTAGTCTGTGATGTCGTGGGTGCAATTCGTCTTTGTTCAAGGTCAGCCTGCCGCAATTCCGCGGTAGCGACCTTGACGTACGTCTATGCCGACTCCACCGCAGTGCTGGGCCCGCTCGCGACCTACGCCGAACCGCACTGCTACGACCTGTGTGAGCAGCACGCCGGGTCCTTGACCGTCCCGCGCGGCTGGGAAGTGCTGCGGCTCGCGCTGCCGGCCACCCCCGCGGGCCCTGGCCCCGATGACCTGCTGGCGCTGGCCAACGCCGTCCGCGAGGCGGCGGCCCGCCCGCCCGTGACAGACCCTGCCAAGGGTCAGCGGACCCTGCATCCTGCGCTGGAGGCTCCGGCGCCTGCCGAAGGGGCCCGGCGGGGTCACCTGAGGGTCCTGCGCGAGCCGTCGTAGCCCGCAACTGGCGGTAGGCTGGAAGCTGCACTATCCGTCAGCCACGGGCGCCTGCTGCGGCGCCCATCAGGGAGCATCCACCATGCCAAAGCTCAGCCCCGACCTGTTGTCCGTCCTGCGATGCCCGGTCACCGGATCGCCGCTGGAGCAGGAAGGCGACGAGCTTGTCACCACGGCGGCGGACGAGTCCGGCGCGACGCTCCGTTACACCATCGAAGACGGCATCCCGCTGCTGCTCCCGCCCGAGCTGCTCGCCGCGGCCGCGGCCGCCCCGTCCGACCGGCACGACGGTGCCCCGGCGGCGAATTAGCCGGCGCACACCGCCCACGGTGCCGCCCGCCCATCGGATTGGATTGCGGCACCGAAGTACTTCATGGTCACCGGCACACCAGCCGGCTAGAACAAAGGATTCCTATGACTTTCGATTACAAGATTGCCGATATCGCGCTTGCCGAGGCAGGGCGGCACCAGATCCGCCTCGCCGAGCACGAAATGCCCGGACTGATGTCCCTGCGCGAGGAGTTTGGTCCCAGCCAGCCGCTCAAGGGGGCGCGCATCGCCGGGTCCCTGCACATGACCGTCCAGACCGCAGTCCTGATCGAGACGCTCACCGCACTCGGCGCCGAGGTCCGCTGGGCCTCCTGCAACATTTTCTCCACCCAGGATGAGGCCGCCGCCGCCGTCGTCGTGGGCAACGGCACCGTGCAGGATCCGCAGGGTGTCCCGGTTTTCGCCTGGAAAGGGGAGACCCTTGAGGAATACTGGTGGACTGCCGAGCAGATCCTGACCTGGCCCGGCGCGGACGCCAACCCGGACCTTGGACCGAACATGATCCTCGACGACGGCGGCGACGCCACCATGCTGGTGCACAAGGGCGTCGAATTTGAAGCCCTCGGCGCGGTCCCGGCCACCGCTGCCGACGAGTCCGAGGAAGGCGCCGTCTTCCTCAGCGTGCTGCGTGCATCGCTGCAGGCGGATCCGCAGAAGTGGACCAGGATCGGTTCGCGGCTGCTGGGCGTCACCGAGGAAACCACCACGGGCGTGCACCGCCTCTACCAGCTCGCCGAACAGGGCAAACTGCTGTTCCCGGCGATCAACGTCAACGACTCGGTCACCAAGAGCAAATTCGATAACAAGTACGGCATCCGGCACTCCCTGCCGGACGGCATCAACCGTGCCACGGATGTGCTGATGGGCGGCAAGGTCGCCGTCGTCTGCGGCTACGGGGACGTCGGAAAGGGCGCGGCGGAAGCCCTCCGCGGCCAAGGCTCCCGCGTCATCGTCACCGAAATCGACCCGATCTGCGCGCTGCAGGCGGCCATGGACGGCTACCAGGTCGCCAAACTCGAGTCCGTCCTCAGCGAGGGACACATCTTCATCACCACGACCGGGAACAAGGACGTCATTCTGGCCGAACACATGGCCGGCATGCGGGACAAGGCCATCGTCGGCAACATCGGCCACTTCGACAACGAAATCGACATGGCCGGCCTGGCCCGGATCCCCGGCATCACCAAGGTCGAGATCAAGCCCCAGGTCCACGAGTGGGTTTTCGAT
>JBFGBS010000371.1:0-3140 GCA_041567475.1 Arthrobacter sp. | reverse complement strand
TGGAAAACATGATCGGCCTGGGCGTGGACGGCATCATCACCGACTACCCCACCCGGCTGCGCACCCTGATGGAAGAGCGCGGCATGAAACTGCCGAAGGCGTACGAGCCCAAGGGCTAGCCGGGTATGAGAAAAATCTAGTTGCTGACAATTGTTAGTGTCACCTCGTTCAACAGCGATCTATGCTCGTATCGTGAATCGCACCGGGTTTGATGGCGACATCGATTACCCGGACAGATGATTCCCCATGCCAGCACAACGGAAGTACCCAAACGAGTTGTGTGAGCGCGTTCCGCCGGATCGGTGAACGGCTCGGAGTGAATCCCGAGGCGCTGCGGACCTGGATGATCCGAGCCAATCGGCAAGCCGCTGCCGTTCGCCCTGAGCGCTGAGGCCCGACGCTTCGCGTCCGGCCTTTGGCCTACTTTGTCAGTCGAAGCCGGCCGGCTCCCAAATCCGGTCCGCCATCAGTCCAGGATGCATCCAGGAGTACGAAGCGGACAAACTTTCCGATCAGCCCCTTGCATGTGCCAGCGCAGCTGGGGATACCGGTATTGTTCCAGGTGTAACCGGTTAGGCTGAATCCGAGAAGCTGGAACGCGGCGAATCCCTTGATACGGTACGTCACGTTGGTCCCGGTGCCAGTCACTCTGTCATAAATGGGTAGCAGGATGGTCTGGTTCTTCAAAGAATCGAGGACGGGCTTGCACTGGCTGGGAGTGCCGAGTCCAGCGGACGACGTCACCGTAGCATTTGCCAACGTGAGCGCCAGGCCGCACTTGCCGGTATCCGAGTCCAACCAGCCGAATCCACCCGGGATGGACTGCCCGGTTCCGTCCGAGCTTGTGCAGGAGGGCCCTTTATCGAGCAGGACCACCTGAACGATGCCGGAGAGGTTGAACTCGCATTCGGAGATTACGATCGGAACCGCCACCACACCGGAGAAGGGGCCTCCCCAGGCGGCGGTCGCCGTGGCGCTAACCTGCACGGTGTCAATGCCGAAAATCCGCGCAAAGGACATCTTCACCCCGTCACCGCCGCTGTTTTTGGCGGTCGTGGTGATCTTCACGGACCCCAATGTCGGAAACTCGGGGGGTGTGGTACCGACCAGACCTGATGGGTGGTTACGACTGGCATAGCTTTGGGCCGTAGCCCCGGCCGTCAACGTGCACGCCAGCTTTCCTTTACGTAAGCAGTCCTGTGCGACGGCCAAGGCAGCGGCGTCGGCGCCCGTCTGTAACTGGCCTTTTTCCCACGCCAACCGGCCAACGTCCAGGGCCAACGCCGTACAACCCAGTAGCACCGTCATCAGCATTGCAACCATCACCGCGACGGCACCGCGCTCACCCTGTTCTCTCGGCTTAGGCCGCAACCAACTCATAGATCCCCCCATTCCCTGCTAGACAGCATAGGACCGCATTGGAAGAAAATGCACCTATTGTCCGAATTAGTTCGCCGTTTTTGAAATTGACGATGCGCGCTGGCTCTAGCCAATAGCAAGCATGCTATTTCCGCCAGCGTCCCAGAGGTCGTATTTACAATTTGTCCTATTAGGCGTTCCGGGCGTACCCCTCCCGAAGGCCCTGTTCCTGGGGCTGTGATGGGTCGTGGCAGCGACTGTCATTCTTGACTGCCTTCCACGGCAAAGGCGAACTGTTCGCGCAGGAACCCGACGGCGTGCCGAGCGATTTCCGCCGGGTCGCTCCAAGGGTTGCGCCACAGGCCGATATCGACGCGGGTGGCGGCCGAGACGATATCCGACGAGAAAGACTCGAAGGTCAGCGGCCCCTGGTAGCCGGACGCGGCGAGTGCCCCAAACAGGTCACCCCAGTCGATTGAGCCTGATCCGAGGCGGCCGCGGTGGTTCTCTGCGATGTGCAGATAGCCAAGCAGATCGCCCGCGTCCCTGACGGCGTCGGCCTGCGAGAGTTCCTCGACATTGGCGTGGTACGTATCGATGTGTAGCAGCACGTTTCCTGCGCCGCGTTCCTTGAGATCGGCGATGAACGCGGCGGTTTGGGCGGCAGTGTTGAGAAGGTTGCTTTCGTAGCGGTTGACGTATTCGAGGCCGATCCGCACGTCGACTTCGGCGGCGGCAGCGGCGACGCGGGTAAGAACGGACAGTGAGTTGGCGCGGGCGGCCGGGGTGGCTGGATGCGCGTACTTTGTCATCGCCGAGAAGGTCACGCCCCCGACGTAGTGCGCCCCGATCCCGCGGGCGAACGCCACCGCGTCGAGAAGCTTTTGTTCGCCGCGTGCCGAGACGGCGGCGTCGTCGGTGTTGATATCAGTGTCGACATCCAGTGCGAGCGAGACAACGGCGTCGATTCCGTTGTCATCGAGCAGAGTCCGGGTGAAGGCGATCGCGGGCGTGGCGTTGACCGCCGGCAGAGGGATCTCGATCAGATCGAACCCTGCCCACGCGCTGCCTTCGATGGCAGCGCGCGCCGAAGTGGCCGACCAGTCGTTCACCCACACACCCGCGTGCACGCCGAGTGGGTTGAACAGAGATTTCGCCGCGCGGGTAAAGGGAATGCCAGGGTCCGGTGACACGCTAGGAAGCCTTCCGAAATGCTGTGAGGGCGGCCATGATCAGGCCGCGCCGACGTCTTCGAGCGTGACGACGAGGTCGGCTTCGGAGCGTGTTTCCTGAATCAGCCGGGCGTTCTTCTCGTCCACAGTGTGCACCCACGCCTCGGCGTCGGCGGGGCTTTTGCCGAACAGGATGTGCCGCTCGATCAAACGCTGGATGCGGAGCGCGTTGTCCTGTTCGCAGTACCAGATTTCATCGCATTCCTCGCGGACCTGCCGCCAGTCCGGCCGGTCCAGGAGCAGGTAGTTGCCTTCCGTCAGGATCGTCCGTGCGGATGGGAACACCGGGATGACGCCGGCAAGGGGCTGTTCTAGGGTGCGTTCAAAGCCCGGCGCATATACAACGGCCTCGCGCGGGGACCGCAGCCGCCGGAGCATGGCCGCATAGCCGTGGACATCGAAGGTCTCCGGGGCGCCTTTGCGCTCCAGCAGGCCCAGCCGAATGAGCTCCTGGTCGGACAGGTGGAATCCGTCCATCGGGACGTGCGCGTACTCCTGGTGTTCAGGATCCGGAGTGCTTTGGTTCAATTCCCGGATGAGGTGTTCGAC
>JBFGBS010000370.1:0-3143 GCA_041567475.1 Arthrobacter sp. | reverse complement strand
CGGGCGAAGTGGGCTTCGGAGACCATGGGCCCGATCTCCACCTCGGCGCCTGCCCCGGGGGCTCCGACCACCAGCGTGCTGACTTCGTCAACGAGGAGCTTGGTGAACTCTTCGGCCACGGATTCGTGGACCAGCACGCGGCAGGCTGAGCCGCACTCCTGGCCCGAGTTCCAGAACCCTGCGGTGCGCAGGGCTGCGGCGGCGGCCGCCAGATCGGCGTCAGCGTAGATGAGCACGGGTGCCTTGCCCCCCAGCTCCAGGTGGACGCGTTTGACGGTGTTGCCGGCCAGCGACGCGACGGCCTGGCCGCTGCCGACGCTGCCCGTTACGGCCACGAGACGGATCTCCGGGTGGTCCGCCAGCCTTGCCCCGACAACCGGGCCGAGTCCGGTGACAACGTTCAGGACGCCGTCCGGGAGTACGCCGGCAATCAGCTCCATCAGCTTCAGGGTGGACAACGGGGTCTGCTCGGAGGGCTTCAAGACCACCGAGTTTCCGGCGGCCAGGATGGGGGCGAGCTTCCAAGCGGCCATCAGCAGCGGATAGTTCCACGGGGTGATGACCCCGATCACGCCGATGGGTTCACGGAGGATGACCGAGGTATGGCCTGCAACGTAGTCGCCAGCCGCCAGTGAGCTGAGCGTGCGTCCGGCACCGGCCATAAAACGGAAGGTATCAACGGCACTGGAGATGTCGTCCTCGGATACGCCCTGCGGCTTACCCGCATTGGCCGATTCCAAGGCTTCGAGCACGGCGTGGTTGGCCTCGATAATGTCGGCGATCTTGGACAGCGCCTCGGAGCGCTCCCTGGGGGTTGTGGCACCCCAGCCCGGCTGGGCGCCCACGGCCGCCGCGACGGCGGCATCGACGTCGTCGGCCGTTCCTTCAGCCACGGAGGCGAAGATCTTCCCGGTTGTCGGATCCACAACGTCCGTTTGGGCCCCGGAGGACCCGGGGACGAAGGCCCCTCCGATGAAGTGCCCGGCCGGCGGCAGTTCCAGTGTCGCCGGCTGGCCGGCGGAGGCTCGTCGGACGGAAAACGGTGCAATATCGGTCAGAGTCATAGTCAATCGCCAATACTTCCTGCGTGCCCCGTTGCACGCCATAGCCGGAGTCCCACACCTGTCGGGTCGATCGACCGGGCAGCTGGGACGTGTCGCGCTATGAACTACATCACATATTCCCTCGTTGGGCAATAAACTTCAGACTTAAAGGTTTAGATTATTTTCGAGATTCCGTCCGGCGTTGGGGCAACGGCTACGGAAGGACTACCAGCCGCCACGGATCGGCGGACAGCCGCGGCACCGGCACGAAGCAGGACAGCGACGGTTCCGCTTCTTCCAAGGCTTGCGGAGTCAGCAGCGTGCCGGTGGCGTGCCGGGCTGTGTTGGAGACCACTACCTTCCCGGTGCCGGTCACGAGGGCCACAGGCTGGTTCCGCCGCCGCAGCGAACGCAGGAACAGCCGTTCCAGGAAGTCCAGGGACAGGTCGGCCGCCAGGACGCTGCATTGTTGCCCGCCGTGGGCAACGGCGAGCGCCGCCGTCACGACCCTCAGGTCCGTGCCGCCACTGTCGACGTAGGGGCCGACGAGGACCGGCTCCCCCGTGGTGGCGGGGATATTGAACCAGTCCAGGGCGGTGTAGTCATAGAAATTCACCGAGTCGGGCTTGAAAGTGTGCTCCGTGAAGTGGAGTTCGCCGTCTTTCCGGACGCGCCACCATTCGAGCCACAGGTCGGCGTCAGCCAGGAGACCGGGTGCGACGGCCACTCCGGCGCCGTCCACCAGCCCGGCATGTGTATGGACGAGTTCGCCCACCGGCTCGCGGAGCGTCTTGAGCGTCTTGCGGTAGATCGGTCCGGCAGTGCCGGTGAGATCGAGCACCAGCGGCCGCAACGCTGCGAGGCTGTCGAATACCCGGGCGAGGTGTTCCCCGATGATCCGGGCTGTGGACTCGACGGCGGTGCCCAGCGCCTCTGTCATGGTGACTCCGTTCCGGAGGTGAGGAGGTCCAGGTGCTGATCGATCAGCAGGGCGGCCTCAAGTTCGAAATGCTCCCGGGCGAGCCGCTCTGCGGCTGCCGCATCCCGCCGCTCGATGGCGTCAATCAGCAGACCGTGATCGGCCGAGGCCTGAGCCCGGTAGTCCGTCCACGACTGCCCCCATGACAGGGGCGCCATCTCGCTTTGGATCTGAATCATGAGCGTCGTCAGGCGGCGCGACTGGGATGCGACGCCCAGCCCGATATGCAGCCGGGCATCGGCACGCCGCAGCTCATCCACTCCCGGCGCTTCGTCGAACCGCACGGCCAGGTCCCTGATGCGGCGGATGTCCTGCCGGTCGGAGCGCAGCGCAGCCAGTCTCGCCGCCGATGCGGCGACGGATGCCGCGACGTCGCCGAGGTCCCGTAGGTCGTCCGTGCCCCGCTGGGTTAGCCGTGCCCGGATATGGGCTTCGCTGACACTCACGTTCCCGCTGATGAAACTGCCACCGCCGCGCCCGCGCCGGGTTTCCAGGAGGCCCTTGCTTCGCAGCAGCGCCAACGACTGGCGCAGGGTCAGGGGTGAGACGCCGAGTTGCTCGGCCAGGGCCAGTTCCGGCGGAAGCCGCTCCCCTTTGTTGAGAATGCCGATACCGATCGCAGCCGTGAGTTGCTCCGCAATCTGCTCGGCGCGGCCAAAAGGATCGAGTGTCCCGACGCGCATCTGGGCGACCATCTCCAGCGAACGGAAGGGCACCGCCTCAGCCTCGTTCGGATCCCCGTTATGCACGGTGTCAGCGTAACAGCCCGGCATCGGTCCGACGGCAGAGTTAGTGCCAGTGACGCGGCCGGGCCCGGCCGGGCTCAGGGACGACGACGGCAAGCAGCAACTCGTTGTTTTCATCCGGTCTCCCAAGCGGTGCAGTTCGGCTGGGTCACCATGCTTGCCCGGAGCCGCGCCTCGCGGATAGTGCCGGCGCCGCGGACGTCCAGAACGATCAGGAATCGCCGATGAAGCGTATCGTGAAGAAATATGGCTACCCGGTGAATGCATCAACGCCGATCGCGTCTGTTCGGTCGCGGGGTTGGTGGCGCTACGGTCAATCGTCGTAGGCCTGAACCGAGGGACCACGTAACAAGGAGGCGTTACCTTGAAGGTACT
>JBFGBS010000369.1:0-3152 GCA_041567475.1 Arthrobacter sp. | reverse complement strand
TCCGGGGCAGTTCGGTCATGGACCCACGGTTGCATCCCCCGGCCGGCGATTCCATGCGGCCGCGTGCGTATGTGCACAACCCGGCCTGCGCTGCGCAAATGACCTGGCGCGGCGCAAAATACCTGACGCTACGGGTATTCGCGCGTCGCGAGGAAGCGCGCGCGTCGCCAGGCAGGTACCGCGACGCCGGGCGGAATGCAGCACCTAGTCTGCGGCGGGGACCCCGGCCACCGCGGCGGCGACGGCGGTCCGGATCCGGGCATGCAGGGCCCGGAGCCCGGCCCTGTCGGTGCGGACCTCCACGATGCTGCGCCCTTCCAGCGGTGCGGCCAGCGCCTCGGCGAGGCCCGCCGTGGTGTTCACCGCCTGGTGGCTGACGCCGTACGCTGCCGCGAGGGCGGCGATATCGACGCTGTGCGGGGTGCCGAAGAGCCGTTCGACGGCGTCCCCGTACGTCCCTGCCTCCTGCACGGCGCCGTGCTCGAGCAGCCCGAAGATTCCCCCGCCCGCGTCGTTGAGGACCACGATCCGCAGGGCCGGCTCTGCTTCCCCGGCGCCCAGGAGCAGGCCGCCGGCGTCATGCAGGAACGTCACGTCGCCCATCAGGACCGTGGTTTCCTGCTGCCCGCCGCGGGCAATGCCGAGTGCCGTGGACGTGGTGCCGTCAATCCCGGCCAGGCCACGGTTGGCGAAAACCGTCGCCCGCGGCTGAGGGAGCGGAACGCCGGCGAGGTCGACGTCGCGGATCCCGTTCGAGGACCCCAGCACCAACTGGCCGCGGGCATGTTCCCACACGAGGGCCCCGACGCCGGGGCCGGTCGCCGCCGCAAGACCGCCGAGCACCCGGTCCACGGCGTGCTGGGCGGCGGCTCCGGCCAGCAGCCACTCATCGAGCCACGCTGCCGGTCCGCGGCCGGCAAAGTCGGCGAGGTCGGCCAGCGACTCGAGCGGCAGTTCGGTGCGGCGGCCGGGCTCGTACCAGGCCACGGGGACCGGCTGGTACAGGGCCGAGGGGATCTCGGCGCGGGCCAGCAGCGCGCTGACCGGCCGGGAGAGTGTGGGCCGGCCGAACAGGACTACCCGTTCGATCGGCTGGGCAGCGTCCGGGCCAAAATGCTCGAGCAGCAGCCGGTACGGGCCCACGGCGTTCGGGCCGAAGCGGGCGTTCGAGGACGGTTCGGCGAGCAGCGGCAGTCCGTGGGCGCGCGCGAACGCCTCGGCGACCGGCCCGGCGTCGTGCCCGGCGAGCACCACGGTGCGCCGCTCCGGCAGCGCGGCGCCGGCAACCGGCAGATCCAGCGTTTCCGGGACCGGCGGGACCCGGTAGACGCGGCGGCCGGACTCCGGGGGAAGCCGCTCGCCCGGTGCCGGAACCAGCGGATCCCGGAAGGCCAGGTTCAGCTGCACCGGGCCGGGCGGGGTGTCCTGGAACGCCCCGGTCGCCGCGCTCAAGGCGGTTTCCACGGCCCGCCGCGGGTCGCTGCCGGCGGGAACGTCGGCGGCGAAGCGCACGTGCTCGCCGAACAGGTCCAGCTGGAAGGTGGTCTGGTTGGCGCCCGTGCCGCGGAGTTCTTCGGGCCGGTCGGCGGAGAGGACGATGAGCGGAACGGCGGCGTGGTTGGCCTCCATCACGGCCGGCAGCAGGTTCCCGACGGCCGTCCCGGAGGTGGTGAGGACGGCGGCGGGGGCCCGGGTGGCCAGCGCCAGGCCCAGGGCCGTGAACCCGGCGGAGCGTTCATCGATCCGGACCAGGAGTTCCACCCGTCCCGCGGCGTCGGCCTCGGCCAGGGCATAGGCCATCGGCGCCGAGCGGGAGCCGGGCGAGACCACCACGTGCCGCACCCCGGCATCCAGCAGTGCGGCCACGGCGATCCGCGCGGCCGCCAGGGAACCGAGCCGGCCCGGCGTGCCGGGTTCCGTGGGGCTCACATGTTCTCCGGCGTCTCGATGCCCAGCAGGTCCAGGCCGTCGGAGAGCCGCCGGAGCACGTGGGCGCACAGGGCGAGGCGGGAGTCCCGGACTCCCGGCTCGGCTTTGAGTACCGGGCATTGGTCGTAGAAGGAGGTGAAGAGCTGCGCGAGTTCGAACAGGTAGCCGCAGAGCCTGTGCGGTTCCAGGAGTTCGCCGACCTTCACCAGCGTGGCGTCGTAGTCGAGCAGGTGCAGGGCGAGCGCGCGTTCGGCGGGTTCGACGATGCCGATCGTCACCGCCGGCGCGGCGAAGGTCCCGGCTCCGCCGGTGTGGGCCGCCAGCACCCCGGCCTTGCGCAGGATCGAACGGATTCTCGCCGCGGCGTACTGCACGTAGGGGCCGGTGTTGCCGGTCAGGGCCAGCATGCGGTCGAAGTCGAAGACGTACTCGGTGTCATGGCCGGTGGCGAGATCGGCGTACTTGACCGCGCCGATCCCCACCTGCCGGGCCGTGACGGCGCGCTCGGCATCGGAGAGTTCGGGGCGGCTGGCGTCGATGACGGCGCGGGCCCGGTCCACGGCCTCCTCGAGCAGGGCCATCAGCTTTACCGGGGCGCCCGAACGGGATTTGAGGATCTTGCCGTCCTCGCCGAGCACGTTGCCGATCTGCACGTGGGTGGCCTCGACGGTGTCCGGCAGCCAGCCGGCCTCGGTGGCCGTGGCGATGACCATCCGCAGGTGGACGTTCTGCGGGGCGCCGACCACGTACAGGACGCGGTCGGCCTGCAGCTCGCGGACCCGGTAGCGGATCGTGGCGAGGTCGGTGGTGCCGTAGCCGTAGCCGCCGTCGGACTTGCGGATGATCAGCGGCAGCGGGTCGCCGTCGCGGCCGGTGAAGCCTGCCGGGAAAGTGCAGAGCGCGCCGTCGCTGATCCGGGCGATGCCGCGTTCTTCCAGTTCCTGGCACAGCTGCGCTAGATGGGCGTCGTAGGAGCTTTCGCCGGCGATGTGGTCGTCGGTGAGGCTGATGCCGAGCATGCCGTAGATGGCGTTGAAGTAGCGTTTCGACTGCGCCACGAGCCGTTCCCACACGGCGAAGGTCTCCGCGTCCCCGCTTTGCAGCGCGACGACGCGGAGCCTGGCCCGGGTGGCGAAGCCGTCCTCGCCGGCGGCGGAGGCGTCGAACTTGGCCCGGGCGGCCTGGTAGAACGCACTCGGGTCCTCCACCAGCAGGGCGGCCTC
>JBFGBS010000368.1:0-3165 GCA_041567475.1 Arthrobacter sp. | reverse complement strand
GCGCGACCGCCGCGGTCCGGGCCGGCCAGCCGTATCCGGCGGCGGAACTCAAACGCCTCTGGCGGCTGGTCCTGCTCCAGCAGTTCCACGACATCCTGCCGGGAAGCTCCATCGCCTGGGTCCACCAGGATGCCGAACGCAACTACGCGGCCGTCGCGCGCGGACTTGAAGAGCTCATCGCCGACGCCGCTGCTGCGGTGCTGGGCGCCGGCGAGACGGAATTCCTGCTCAATGCCGCCCCGCATGAGCGGCTCGGCGTCCCCGCCTTGGCGATCGCCGCGCCGGTCCGTGCTTCCCAGCCGGTCACCATCACCGCGGCGGACGGCGGCTACATCCTGGACAACGGCATCGTCCGGGCCGTCCTGGACGCCGACGGGCTGCTGGCATCCCTCAGTGACCACGCCACCGGGCGCGAGGCGATCGCACCCGGACAACGCGGGAACCTGCTGGAGCTGCACCGGGACACGCCCAACGAATGGGACGCCTGGGACATCGACGCCTTCTACCGCCGCAACGTCGTGCGCCTCACCGAGGCCCGCTCGGTGACGCTGGAATACGGCGGTCCGGACGCGGCCGTTGTGGTGGTGGAGCGGCTGGCCGGGGCCTCCCCGGTCACCCAACGGATCTCGCTGGCCGCCGGAGCGGACTCGCTCTCAATCTCGACGGCGGTGGACTGGCAGGAACGCGAGAAACTCCTCAAGCTCGGCTTCCCGCTTGATGTCCGGGCAGACCGCTCTGCCGCCGAGACGCAGTTCGGCCATGTCTTCCGCCCCACCCACCTGAATACGTCCTGGGAAGCGGCCAAGTTCGAGATCTGCGCACACCGCTGGATCCACGTCGCGGAGCCAGGCTACGGGGTGGCGGTCAGCAACGCCGCCAGCTACGGTCACGACGTCACCCGGGATGTCCGGGCCGACGACGGCGGCACCACCACGACGGTGCGGCTCTCCCTGCTGCGGGCGCCCAAGTTCCCGGACCCCGGCGCCGACCGCGGAACCCATGACTTCGCGGTCACCATCCGTCCCGGCGCCAGCATTGCCGACGCCGTGGAGGAGGGCTACCGGACCAATCTCGCGCCCCGCCTAATCAAGGGCGCGCATGGTGTGGATCCGCTCGTGACCGTATCCAACCCCGCGCTCGTCATCGAGGCCGTCAAGCTTGCCGAGGACGGCTCCGGCGACGTCGTGGTGCGCCTGTACGAGTCTTTGGGCGAGCGGTCCGCGGGACGCATCAGCGCCAACTTCGAGGCAGGCAGCGTCTATGCCGTGGACCTTCTGGAGCGGCCCGTGGATGCTCCGGGGGTGACCGCCGGGCATGACGCTGCCGGGCTGGCACTCCGTCCGTTCCAGCTCGTCACACTCAGGTTCACCCGCTGATCCGGGGGAGCGGGCCTAGGGCTCGTGCAGCAGGCGTTTGACGAACTGCCGGGTCCGTTCGTGCCGCGGGGCCCGCAGGACCTCGGCGGCCGGGCCGCGCTCCACCACGAGGCCCTCGTCCATGAAGATCACTTCATCGGCCACCTGGCGGGCAAAGGCAAGTTCATGCGTCACGATGACCATGGTCCAGCCGTCGTCGGCGAGTTCCTTGATGACGGCCAGCACGTCGCCCACGAGTTCGGGGTCGAGGGCAGAGGTCGGCTCATCAAAGAGCAGCAGTTGGGGCTTGAGCGCGAGTGCCCGGACAATTCCGACCCGCTGCTGCTGCCCGCCGGAGAGCTCGAACGGGTAGGCGTCGGCCTTGTCCGCCAGGCCGACCCGGGCCAGCAGGCGCCGGGCCTCGGCGATCGCTTCGCTCTTTTTCTGTTTGTGGACCTGGACCGGGCCTTCGATGACATTCTGCAGGACAGTCATGTGCGGGAAGAGGTTGTAATGCTGGAACACCATGGCGCTGCGGTCCCGCATCGCGTTGATCTCTTTCCTGCCGACCTTAGACGAGAAATCAAGGCTCAGGATCTCGGTCCCGCCGGCCGGGGCACCGAATCGGACGGTGCCGGAATCGGGTGTTTCAAGACCGTTGAGGGTGCGCAGCACCGTGGTCTTCCCGGACCCGGACGGTCCGATCAGGGCCACCACGTTCCCGCGCCGGACATCGAGGTCAATATCGCGCAGGACAACGGTGTCGCCGAAGGCCTTGGCCAGGTTACGGACCGAAAGCACGGAGCCGGCAGCCGGGGCATTAGTGGGCGACATAGCGGTCCAATCTCTTTTCCAGTGAGGACTGTCCGGACGACAACGCCAGGCAAATGACCCAATACACGAGCGCCGCCTCCAAATAGAGGGTCATGAATTCCTGGCTGAAGGCTGCGATTTGCTGGGCGTTGCGGAACAGTTCCGTGACCAGGATCAGCGAGGCCAACGACGTGTCCTTGACCAGTGAAATGAAGGTGTTGGACAGCGGAGGCACGGAGACCCGCGCGGCCTGGGGCAGGATGATCCGCACGAGCGCCTGCCCCCGGGACATGCCGATGGTGTGCCCGGCCTCCCATTGGCCCTTGGGCACGGAGAGGATCGCGGCACGGATCACCTCGGCCGCGTAGCCGCCGACGTTGAGCGAGAACGCGATGATGGCGCTGGGCCACGGGTCCAGTCTGATGCCGAGGCTGGGCAGGCCGTAGAAGATCACGAACAGCTGGACCAGCAGCGGTGTGCCCCGGATGACCGAGACGTAGAACCGGGCCAGCCCGGAGACCAGCCGGTTCTTGCCCAGCCGCATCAGCGCGACCAGCAGCGCCAGGGCCAGCCCGAGCGCAAAGGAGGACAGCGCCAGCGGAATGGTGCCGGAGACGGCCCCGATCAGAAGGGGCCCCAGGGAGCTCCAGACCAGGTCCCAGTTAACCGGCATCTACTTCGTGACGTCCGCGCCGAAGTACTTCTCGGAGATGCTGGCCAGTGTTCCGTCGGCGCGCAGCTCGGCCAGGGCCTTGTCCACCGCGGTGCTCAGTTCCGTCGAGCCCTTGCGGAAGACGAAGGCGCTCTGCGAATCCTCTTCGGTTTCCGCGGCAATCTTCAGCCCGGCGTCGGGGGTGGACTTTGCGTAGTCAAGGTAGGTCAGCTTGTCATTGACAATGGCATCCACCCGGCCCTGGCGGACGAGGGCGACGCCCTGGGCCCAGCCTTCCACTGCTTCCACCGTCGCGCCGCTCTCGGTGGCCAGCTGGTACCAGTT
>JBFGBS010000367.1:0-3168 GCA_041567475.1 Arthrobacter sp. | reverse complement strand
GCGCCGGGCACGGGCGTCGTGTGCCGGGCACGGCAACGGCCGCGCACCGTGGCAGGTGCGCGGCCGTCGTCGGGCTGCGTCAGGCTCATGCCCGGCCAGGGGCCGGGCGGAGGGCCTAGCGGACCGGGTAGTGGCGTTCCGGTTCGCCGATGTAGAGCTGCCGCGGGCGGCCGATCTTGGTGTTCGGGTCGCTGATCATTTCGCGCCACTGCGCGATCCAGCCGGGCAGCCGGCCGATGGCGAACAGCACGGTGAACATCTTCTCCGGGAACCCCATGGCCTTGTAGATCAGGCCGGTGTAGAAGTCCACGTTGGGGTAAAGCTTGCGCTGGATGAAGTAGTCATCCCCGAGGGCTTTCTCTTCAAGGCGCATGGCAATCTCCAGGAGCTCGTCGTTGCCGCCGAGCTTTGTCAGGATCTCATGTGCGGTGGCCTTGATGATCTTGGCGCGCGGGTCGTAGTTCTTGTAGACCCGGTGGCCGAAGCCCATCAGCCGGACGCCGTCTTCCTTGTTCTTGACCTTCTCCATGTAGTCTTCCGGCTTGATGCCGTCGGCCTGGATCTGGCGCAGCATTTTCAGCACGGCCTCGTTGGCGCCGCCGTGGGCGGGACCGAAGAGCGCGTTGATGCCTGCGGAGACGGAAGCGAAGAGGTTGGCGTTGGAGGAGCCGACCAGGCGGACCGTGGAGGTGGAGCAGTTCTGCTCGTGGTCCGCGTGCAGGATCAGGAGCAAATCCAGGGCCTTGGCGATTACCGGGTCCAGCTCGTACTGCTCGGCTGGCAGCCCGAAGCTCAGGCGCATGAAGTTCTCCACGAGGTTCATGGAGTTGTCCGGGTAGAGCATCGGCTGCCCGATGGACTTCTTGTGGGCGTAGGCGGCGATGACGGGCATCTTGGCCATCAGCCGGATGGTGGAGAGTTCCACCTGTTCGGCGTTGAACGGATCCAGCGAGTCCTGGTAGAAGGTGGACAGCGCCGAGACGGCCGAGGACAACACCGGCATCGGGTGCGCGTCGCGGGGGAAGCCGCTGAAGAAGCCCTTGAGTTCCTCGTGCAGCAGGGTGTGGTGCCGGATCCGCTGGTCAAAGGCTTCGAGCTCGGTGGGGGTCGGCAGGTTGCCGTAAATGAGCAGGTAGGACACTTCCAGGAAGCTCGAGTGCTGCGCGAGCTGTTCGATCGGGTAGCCGCGGTAGCGCAGGATCCCGGCGTCGCCGTCAATGTAGGTGATGGCCGACGTCGTGGCGGCGGTATTCATGAAACCGGGGTCGAAGGTGACGGCGCCGGTCTGCTTCAGCAGCTTTGAAACGTCGTAGCCTTCGTTTCCTTCTACAACCTTGATCCGGGGCAGTTCGAGTTCGCCGCCGGCATGGCGCAGGGTTGCGCTGGTGGTTTCAGTCATGGAGTCTCCTCATGAGGCGTCGGGGCCTCTGTAGAAAGCTGGTCCAACATCTGGTGGAGCTGCCTGCGGTTCCCGTGCGGACAGGAATTCCAAAAGCTGCGCTGCCTTCTTGTGGAAAGCCACCATTGATAGTCAGTTAAAAAGTACCGTCACATCGCGGGTCGCACTAATCCGGGATGCCTTAACTGCCGCAAAAACACGCCACATGTGGCACGCGTCACAGCATTGTTACGAATCGGTGGCCAGTCGCGCCACGGCGGCGTCGATCCGCTCGTCGCTTGCCGTCAGGGCGACCCGGATGAAGCCCGCGCCGGCGTCCCCGTAGAAGACCCCCGGCCCAACCACGATGCCGCGGTCGGCCAGCCGGCCGACCGTGTCCCAGGTGGCCTCACCCGCCGTCGCCCACAGGTACAGGCCGGCCCTGGACTCGTGGATCGTCAGCCCGAACCGTTCCAGGGCGGGAACGATGCGTTCCCGCCGGCCCCGGTACAGGTCTTTTTGCGCCTGGACATGGGCGTCGTCACCAAGCGCCACCCGCATCGCTTCCTGGATGGGGTAGGGAACGATCATGCCGGCGTGCTTCCGGCTGTTGACGAGGTTTGCCATGATCTCCGGAGCCCCGGCGACGAACGCGGCGCCGTACACGGCGTGAATGGACTCCTAGGTCAGGGAGTCCACCGCGAGGAGGCCCTCATGGGACCCCTCGGCCACGAGCGGGTCGAGGATGCTGGGCACCGGCGTCCCGCCGCGCTGCACGTCCCATTCGCCCCAGCCGAGTTCGCCGTAGCACTCGTCGGAGGCGACGACGGCGCCGATCTCGCGGGCCTGGCGCACGATCCGCCGCAGCGACGCGATGTCCCGGACGCTGCCGGTAGGATTCCCCGGCGAGTTGATCCAGATGAGGCGCACGCGGGCCCGGGTGGCCTCGTCGAGGTCGTCGAGGTCGTCGGCGGCGACGTGTTCCGCGCCGGCGAAGGCCGCACCGATGTCATAGGTGGGGTAGGCCACCGTCGGGCGGACCACGACGTCGCCCGTCCGCAGGCCGAGCAGGAACGGCAGCCAGGCCACCAGTTCCTTCGAACCGACAGTCGGCATCACGTCGCGCGGATCCAGGCCGGGCACTCCGCGGCGCCGGGCAAACCAGGCCGCGACGGCTTCGCGCAGCGCCGCCGTGCCGTGGACTGTGGGATATCCCGGAGCGTCGGCCGCAGCCCGCAGCGCGTCCTGGATCAGGTCCGGGGTCGGGTCCACCGGGGTACCGATCGAAAGATTGGCGGTTCCCCCCGGATGCTCCGCGGCCCGGGCCAGGTACGGCGCCAGGGCCTCCCACGGGTAGTCGGGCAGGCTCAGGCCATAGCTGCGCACAGCGGATGTCACCGGCTCACCCGTCCTAGTTGTCTTGGTTCTGCGGCGGCAGGGCGGCGATCAGGGGATGGTCGGTGTGGGTGTTGCCGATCTTCGCGGCGCCGCCCGGGGATCCCAGTTCGTCGAAGAACTCGACGTTGGCCTTGTAGTAGTCCGCCCATTCCTCGGGGGTGTCGTCCTCGTAGTAGATCGCCTCGACGGGGCAGACCGGCTCACAGGCGCCACAGTCCACGCACTCGTCCGGGTGGATGTACAGGGAGCGTTCACCTTCATAGATGCAGTCGACGGGGCATTCCTCAATACATGCCTTGTCCTTGACATCTACACACGGCTGCGCGATTACGTAGGTCACGTCCCTTGCCTCTCCACATTGGTTCCGGCGGCCGGCCGGATCGTTCTCCGGC
>JBFGBS010000366.1:0-3172 GCA_041567475.1 Arthrobacter sp. | reverse complement strand
GGAGAGCGCAGCGCCGGATGCGCCGAAGACCACGATTGCCGTCACCGCCGCGGCGCTGGCGCCGTAGCTGATGCCGATCACGTCGGGGCTGGCCAGCGGGTTTCGCAGCATGGTCTGGAACAAGCCGCCGGACAAACCGAAAGCCACGCCGATCAGGGTCCCGGTGACGGCCCGCGGCAGCTTGATGTCCATCACGATGAAGCTCGCGGCGGGAATCTTCGGACCGTCGGTGAAGTGGGCCGCGAGAATCCTGGCGAAATCAGGAACCGTCACGGTGTAGGCGCCAAGCAGCACGTTCGCGGCCAGCATGGCGGCGACGCCGACGACCAGGACGAGGGTACGGGGCGCGCCGTGGAAAGGCAGGCGCTTCCACGGCGGGCGCGGCTGATGGCTGCCGGGGGTTATCGCGCGGGTATCCGGACGCGGCGCGGCTGCGCTTCTCACAGCCCGGCTCCCGTGCCGCGGCGGACCAGCCAGACGAACACCGGCGCACCTAACAGGGCGGTCATGATTCCTGCAGGGACTTCGCCCGGCAGCAGGATGACACGCCCGATGATGTCCGCGGTCAGCAGCAGCGCCGAGGCCAGCAGCATCGAAAACGGCAGGATCCAGCGGTAGTCAGGGCCGGTGAGGAACCGGACGGCATGCGGGATAACGAGTCCGACGAAGCCGATGGGTCCGGCGAGCGCGGTGGCCGCCCCGCACAGCAGGACGATGCCCAGGGCCGTGACGCCGCGGGCCAGGCCCACGCGCTGGCCGAGGCCCCGGGCGAGGTCGTCGCCCAGGGCGAGGCCGTTGAGAATGCGGCCGGCCGCCAGCACAATCACCGCGCCCAGCAGCAGGAAGGGCAGCCCGGCGAGCACCACGGACCAGTCCCGGCCGGCAACCCCGCCGACCTGCCAGAACCGGAAGCGGTCCAGGGTGTCCTGGCTGGAGATCAGGATGATGTTCATCAGCGAAAGCAGCCCCGCGCTCAGCGCGGCGCCGGCGAGGGCGAGCTTCACCGGCGTCGCACCGTCCCTGCCCAGGGACGCGATGAGGTAGACGAGGGCCGCCGCCGCGGCCGCGCCGGCAAAGGCGAACCAAATGTACCCGGTCAGCGCCGAGACGCCGAAGACGTAGATCCCGGCGACCACAGCGAGCGCGGCCCCGGCGTTGACGCCCAGGATGCCCGGATCCGCCAGCGGATTGCGGGCCACCCCCTGCATGGCCGCACCTGCCAGCCCAAGGGCCCCGCCGACCAGGAGGCCGAGCGCGGTGCGGGGCATTCGGGCGTGGACCACGGCATGGTCGCCGTTGGCCGGGTCAAACTGCGTCAACGCCTGCCACACGCCCGGCAGCGGAATACCGCGGGCGCCGATGGCCAGCGATGCCGCGGCCAGGAGCACCAACACCACGGTGGCGGCCAGCAGCCAGGCGCCCTGGGTGCGGTGCACGGACCTGCCCCGGGCTTCCGGCGCGGCCCCGGTCCGGGCCGCGCCGGCGGCCGGATCCGGACAGAGACCCGCGCCGGCCGGCGTCGTCAGTGGATGCATTCCGCGGTGGCTACTTCGTTGCTTTATCCGCGGCGCTGGCGAGCTGCGGCAGGAACGCGTCCAGGGACCACGGCAGGCTCAGCGGTGAAGCGGCCGAGATGGACAGGGTCAGGGTGTTGTCCGAATCGGCGACGAGGGCCCCGTCCCTGATGGCCGGGATCTGCCCGAGCAGCGGATCCGCGGCGATCGACCCGGCCGTGGCCTCATCCGGTACCCAGGTCACGAAGATGTCCGAATCCAGTTCGTTGGCCTTTTCGGCGGACCAGGGAATGAAGAACTCCTCGGAGTCCACGGAGTGCTGTTCCACCACCGGCGCGAGCTTCATGCCGATTTCGCTCAGGAAGCGGGGGCGGTTGTCGTTCGCCGTGTAGACGTTGACGCCGTCGCTCTTGGCCGGTTCCAGGTTGCCGTAAATGAACGTCTTGCCGGCGAGCTGGGGGTAGCGGGAGACCTTGTCCTTGATGGTTGCATCGGTGTCGGCGATCAACCGGGCTGCCTCGGCTTCCTTGCCCAGGGCCTTGCCGATCATGCTGGTGGTCTCCTGCCACGGGGTGCCGTAGGCGATCTCGGGGTAGGCGAGAACCGGGGCGATGTCGCTGAGTTTCGTGTAGTCCTCTTCCGTCAGCCCGGAGTAGGCCCCCAGGATGACGTCCGGGTTGAGTTTGGCGATTTCGGTGAAGTTGATGCCGTCGGCCTCGGAGAACTGGACCGGGGCCCGGTCCGTGCCGAAGCCGGCACCGAGGGTCTCGAGCGCCGCGTCTTTCCACGGCGTGGAGCCCTGCTCGTTGTTGCCCCACTCATTCTTGGGCACGCCCACGGGGACGACGCCAAGCGCGATGGCGACGTCGTCATTGACCCACGAGACCGTCACCACCCGGGTGGGCTCGTCGCTGATGGTGGTCTCGCCGAAGGCGTGCTGGATGGTCACCGGAAACGCGTCGTTGGCGGGCGCTCCGGAAGCGTCCGCCGCCTGGCCCGCCGGGCCGGTGGAACAGCCGGTGAGGGTCAGGGCCGCGGCGGCCACGAGCGCCAGCGCGCGGACCGCGGTCCTGCCTCTGGCCGGGATGTGGCCGGGGCGGCGGGTGGCTGGACTGGCGGCAGGGGGAAAAGCGGCGGAAACCACGGAACTCCTTAGGTAAGTTAAGCAAACCTAAGTAAGGCTAACCTACCCTAATGCGGATTACGAAAGGTTTCAGTGACGTAATTGCAGTGCAGGCGGGGGCCGCCGTCAGCGCAGGACGATGTCCACCGGGTTGGCCTCGGACCGCCACAACCCCTCGGAACCGGAACGCGCCCCGATGACCGGCGAGGTGAGGACTCCGGAACGGTTGGTGCGTTTGTCCCGCAGGATCTCCGTGACGGAGCCGAGGTGCCGGGACAGGTCGATCACGTTTTCCGGGGCGGCCAGAAGCAGCTGGAAGCCGAACTCGTGCAGCGCCTTGATCCCGGCTCCGGCGAACTCCTCCGAAGCGAGCACAAACGCCTCGTCCATCATTACGGTCCCGTACGTCGTGAAGCCCTGTTCGGCGATGCCGAGCTGGTAGCTCAGGGCCGCGGCCATGATGAACGCCGTGAAGCGCTGCCGTTCGCCGCCGGACATGGATCCGGTGTCCGCGTGCATAAAGACGTCCGTCGTC
>JBFGBS010000365.1:0-3175 GCA_041567475.1 Arthrobacter sp. | reverse complement strand
TGGTCCCAGACCGCCACAAAAGCGCTCATCATCAGCGAGTTCGCCAGCTGGGTCAGTTCCGGAAGTGCCGCCGTCTGCAAATTCCGGGAGACCCCCCGGGCCAGGACGGCGAGGCCGGGTCCGGGCTGGACCCGGCCGGCGTCATCGCGGACCAGCAGGGAATGGTCCTCCAGCGTGCGCAGGATGCGGTACGCCACCGAGCGGTGGACGCCCATGGCCTGCGCAAGTTCGGCAATCGTCAGGGGGCGCTGGGCCTCGGCAAGGATCTCAAGGGCGCGGATGCCGCGGGAGAGCGTCTGGGACGGTGAGGCCTGGGCGCCGCCGGCGTTCGTGGTCATGGCTTCCATCCTAGGTGTGCCGGGTGCTGCCGGGGGCCGGTCCGCGGAGCAGAAAGACCTTGAGCGCAGGACCTCCAGGGAGCATCGTTAATGAACCGCCGTAACGGCCGGCCCGGCCGGACGTGCCAGCCACAATGCAAGGGACCAATGATGATCGCCAAGCCCCGCGCCGCGGACCGTCCCGATGCCCCGTGCCCGATGTCCGGTCACCGCACCGGCCACTTCCGCGGCAGCCTGGGCAGGTACGCCACCGGCGTCGCGATCGTCACGTTCGACGGGGCAACGAAGCGCCACGGGATTACCGTCAACTCCTTCACCTCGGTGTCCATGGACCCGCCGCTGGTGCTCGTGAGCATTGCGCGCTCCTCGAAGGCCCACGACGAGCTGGCCGGGCGGCCGTTCAGCGTCAATATCCTCGGCGCGGAGCAGCGCCGGCTCGCGCTGCACTTCGCCGGGAGCCCGGGACCGGAACCGCTGTGGGTCGAAGGCGCGACGGCGCCGCGGCTCGCCAACGTCCTCGCATACTTCGAATGCACCCCGTGGGCAGCGTACGACGGGGGCGACCACACGCTCTACCTCGGCGAAGTCGTGGACTTCAACTACCGCAGCGGCGATGCCCTCGCGTACGCCAACAGCGCCTTCACCACCATCCCGGAAAGCCAACTGGGGGTGGAGGACCTGCTCTAGGGGCAGCGCAGCACTTTTCGACGCCGCTGACTTCCGACGCCACTGACCTTCCGACACCGCTCAACGAGGACTGGAGAGATGACCATGGGTATCCGTACCGGCCAGCAGTACCTGGACAAGCTCAACGCCATGACGCCGCATGTCGCGATCGACGGCGAAGTGGTGAGCGAGAAGGTCGCCGAGCACCCCGCGTTCCGGAACGTGGCGCGCTCGTACGCGAAACTCTTCGACATGCAGCATGATCCGGCCTACCAGGCGGCGCTCACGTACACCTCGCCCAGCACCGGCGACCTGGTGAACGCGTCCTTCCTCGTGCCCCGAGCCGCCGGGGATCTCGAACGCCGCCGCCGCGCCATCTCCACGTGGGCGGAATCCTCGCACGGGTTCCTGGGCCGCTCGGGGGACTACATGAATTCCGCGCTCACCGCCCTCGGCGCGGCGGAGAAATGGTTCGCCCAGGCCGGTGCGGAGTACGCCGACAATATCCGCAACTACTACCAATGGGCCCGGGAAAACGACATCCTGGCCACCCACACCCTGATCCCGCCCCAGGTCAACCGCTCAGTCTCCGGGTCGGAGCAGCTCGGCGGCCAGCTCTCGGCCCGGATCGTGGAGGAGCGCACGGACGGCATCGTCATCCACGGCGCCCGGATGCTCGCCACCATCGCCCCGATCGCCGACGAACTGCTGGTCTTCCCCTCCACGGTCCTCCGGGGCACACCCGAGGACGCACCGTATTCCTATGCGTTCGCCATTCCCAACGATGCGCCGGGCCTGCGCTACCTTTGCCGGGGATCGCTGTATCACGGCGGCAGCACCCACGACGAGCCGCTCGCGTCGCGCTATGAGGAAATGGACGCCGTCGCCGTCTTCGACAACGTCTTCGTGCCCCGCGAGCGGATCTTCATGCTCGGCAATCCCCAGCTCTGCAACGCCTTCTACACGGAGACCGGTGCCGGTGCGCTCATGACGCACCAGGTGGTCACCAGGACCATCGCCAAGAGCGAATTCTTCCTCGGCCTGGCGTCCGAACTCGCCGAGTCGATCGGCATCGACGGCTTCCAGCACATCCAGGAGGACATTGCGGAACTGATCGTCGACGTCGAAATCGGCAAGGCGCTGATCCGCGCCTCCGAGGCCGATGCGGCCTTGAACGAGGCCGGCGTCCTACTGCCGAAGTGGACTACGCTGAACGCGGCGCGCAACTGGTACCCCAAGATCGCCCAGCGCTTCCCGCAGATCATCCGGAAGTTCTCGGCCTCGGGCCTCATGGCATTGCCGGGAGAAGCCGACGTCCACAGTCCGGCGCGGGCGGATATCGACCTGTACCTGCAGGGCAAGACCCTGACCGGTCCGGAGCGGGTGCGGCTGTTCAAGCTCGCGTTCGACGCCTCCATTTCCGGCTTCGCCGGACGCCAGTCCCTGTACGAGTATTTCTTCTTCGGGGATCCGGTGCGGATGGCCGCGGCCCTGGTCAACAGCTACGACCGCGAACCGGCCCGGGCCCGGGTCCGCGGGCTGCTGCACCGCGTGGACTGAGACCGGGGGAGTGACGCGCGGGGCCGGAGCCTGCCCCGCTGAAGGCCGCCGCAAATTTTCCGGCGGCCAAACACGTGCGCCGGATCACAATTCCTAGTATCCTGCTAACAGCTTACTGACCGTTCGATCAGTAAATCACGTGCGCCCATTCCGGCAGTACCTCTGCCATCAGCAACGGAGTTCCAATGACCGCAACTTCCACCGTCGACCTCGAGGCGGGCCCCAGCACCAGACGCGAGGAACGCAAGGTCCTCGCCGGTACCCTGGTCGGAACCACCATCGAGTGGTACGACTTCTTTATTTTTGCCCAGCTGACGGCAACGCTGCTGTCGCCGCTGTTCCTGGCCCCGCTGAATGAATCCAACCCCGGCCTGGCACAGATCCTGTCCTTCGCGCTCATCGGCATCAGCTTCCTGTTCCGCCCGCTGGGCGCGATCGTCGCCGGGCACCTGGGCGACCGCCTCGGCCGCAAGGCCATGTTGGTCTTCACCCTGATCCTGATGGGCGCCGCGACGGCCCTGATCGGCATGCTCCCGACGTACAACGAGATCGGTGTCTGGGCGCCGATCCTGCTGATCACGCTGCGTGTCATCCAGGGCTTCTCTGCCGGC
>JBFGBS010000364.1:0-3187 GCA_041567475.1 Arthrobacter sp. | reverse complement strand
GCGATCTTGTCCTTTTCTTCGCGGGTGCAGACGTTAATGCTCATCAGGGTCTGTGCCCGGTCAATCGCCTCGACCTGGCTGAAGTGGACCACATAGACGGGAACCTGCTTCGTCGCGAGGAGCTCCTCGAGCGTCTCATGGACCGGGGTCTGTTCGTAGTAGTAGTGCAGCGGAATCGGACGCTCCGCGGAACTGACGGTGGTCGTCGGACGCCCGGTCAGTTCGGTGATGCCCGCCTCGAACCGGCTGACGTCTCCGAGCGTCGCGGACATCAGCAGGAACTGGGCCTGGGGGAGTTCGAGCAGCGGGACCTGCCAGGCCCAGCCGCGCTGCGGGTCGGCGTAGAAATGGAACTCGTCCATGATGACGGTGCCGAGCACGGCGGCCGCGCCTTCACGGAGGGCGATGTTGGCCAGGATTTCGGCGGTGCAGCAGATGATGGGTGCGTCCTGGTTGACGCCGGAATCACCGGTGATCATGCCGACGTTCTCGGCGCCGAAGATTTCGCAGAGGGCAAAGAACTTCTCGGAGACGAGGGCTTTGATGGGCGCGGTGTAGTAGCTGCGCTGCCCCTGCGCCATGGCCTGGTAGTGCGCGGCGATCGCAACGAGGGATTTGCCGGACCCGGTGGGTGTCGCCAGGATGACGTTGGCGCCGCCGGCGAGCTCCATCACGGCTTCGTCCTGGGCGTCGTAGAGTGCGATCCCGCGGGCTTCGGTCCACTCGACGAAGCGGGTATACAGCTCGTCCGGGTCCAGGCCGGCCCTGCCGGGAAGTCGGGCGGCCGGGGCAGGGAGCTGGTCAACGAGTTTCATCGCTCTCCAGCTTAGTGCCCGCGGCATCGTCGGCGGGCCGCGCCCAGGCCGGGCCGCCGGAGACGCCGTTCCGGACTTGCGGCGCCGGACACGCCGGCGGAGCGAAAGAAGTGTGACGAGCGCGTGAGTGTGACCGGGCTTACAATGGCGGAGCGGCGAGTGGGGCCGGTCGCACCGATATTCCCTGTCTGAGCCCTGAGCTGATGATGGAGGTTCAGTGCTTCTCCGTCTGCTGGGCCGGCTTTTATCCGCCCACAAAATGGCCGTGCTGGGCATCGTCGTTCTGCAACTGATGCAGACCACGGCGAACCTGCTGTTGCCCACGCTCAACGCCGCCATCATTGACGATGGAATCATTGCCGGTGACACCGGGGTGATCACGTTCCTTGGCGCCTGGATGGCCGGGATCGCGGCGGTTCAGGTCCTGACGGCCGTCGCTGCCGGCTACCTGGGCGCCGTCGTGGCCATGGAGTTCGGGCGGCAACTCCGGTCGGAGCTGTTTGCCAAGGTGCAGTCCTTCTCGGCCCGGGAAGTCGGTATCTTCGGGGCCCCGAGCCTGGTCACCCGGACCATGTCCGATGTGGCCCAGATCCAAAGCCTCGCCGTCCTGGTCTTCACCATGCTGATTGCCGCCCCGGCCATCTTCATCGGCGGAATTGCCCTGGCCGTCCATCAGGACCGGGCGCTGTCGGTCGTAGTGGTCGCCGTGGTGCCGATACTCACCCTCATCATGGCCCTGATCGTGCGCCGCCTCATCCCGCTCTACCGTGAGGGCCAGGAGCTGATCGACAAGGTCAGCCGCGTGCTCCGGGAACAGATCATCGGCGCCCACGTCATTCGGGGCTTCGTCCGGCAAGGTCACGAGATGCGCCGGTTTGACGCGACCAACAGGTCCCTCACCCGCAACAACCTCCAGTCCGCGCTGCTGGTGGCCGGCATGCTGCCGGCGATTATGCTCGTCGCCAACGTGTCCGCCGTCGCCGTGATCTGGCTGGGCGGCCACCGGATCGAAGCCGGCCAGATGCGGGTGGGTGCCCTCACGGCATTGATTGCCTACATCCTCCAGATCCTCATGGCCATCATGATGGCCATGTACGTCCTGTCCGCCGCCCCGCGGGCGAATGCCTGTGCCGAACGCATCCGTGAGGTGCTTGACCTGGAACCGGCCATCAGGGACGGGGCGCAGGCCGGCCCGGCAACACCGACGACGGCGCCGGCGCCGGCGACGGCGGTCCGCGAACCGGCAGGCCCCGGCGCGGCAGCTTCCGGTGGGGGAGGCCCGGGAGGGGCAGGCCCCGGCGCGGCAGCTTCCGGTGCCGCCGCCGGGAAGCCGGCCTCCTCCGGCAGCAGGGTCGAGTTCCTGGCCGTCTCCTACGCCCACCCCGGCGCCGAGGCCCCCGTACTCGACGGCATCAGCTTCACGGCGGAGCCGGGCACCACGACGGCCATCATCGGTGCCACCGGCAGCGGCAAAACGACCCTGGTAAACCTGCTGCCCCGCCTCCTGGATGCGACTGCCGGCGAAATCCGCATCGACGGCCGTGACATCCGCTCGATGACGCTCGAGGACCTCCGCGGGGGCATCGCCGTCGTCCCGCAGCGTCCATTCCTCTTCGCGGGAACCATCGCGGAAAACCTGCGCATCGGTGCACCGGCCGCCACCGATGAGGACCTCTGGCAGGCACTCCGGACGGCGGAAGCCGGGCAGTTCGTCCGCGCCCTGCCCGCCGGGCTCGGCTCCCCCGTGAGCCAGGGCGGCACGAACTTATCCGGCGGCCAGCGCCAGCGGCTCTGTATTGCCCGGGCACTGCTGCGCGCCGCGCCCCTCTACCTCTTTGACGACAGTTTTTCGGCGCTGGACTACCGGACGGACGCCAGGCTGCGCGAAGGCCTCCAGCCGCTCCGGCGTTCGGCCACGGTGCTGATCGTCGCGGAACGGGTGGCGACCGTCATGGACGCCGATCTCATCCTGGTCCTGGAGGCGGGCCGGCTGGTCGCCCAGGGCACGCACGGTCAGCTCCTTGCCTCGTCCACGAGCTACCAGGAAATCGCGGCCTCACAGCTTGTCCTCGAGGACAGGCTGTGAAACGGAGCCCGGCAATCGATACCCGGGCGGCGCCGTCCGGCGGCGCCGGCACAGCCGGGCACGGGCGGCACCGGGCCGGCAAGCAGGCCGGCAAGCAGGCCGGCAAGCAGGCCGGCAAGCAGGTCGCGCCGGGCCGGAAGGACCTGCCCCGGGCACCGGACGATGCCGCCGACCGGCCGGGCCGGCAGACCGCGCTGAGGCTGCTGGGTCTGTTGCGGCCGTCCAGACGGCGGATGGTCCTCTCGATCGCGGCGACGTGCGCATTCGTCGCCCTGAACGTCGCGGC
>JBFGBS010000363.1:0-3217 GCA_041567475.1 Arthrobacter sp. | reverse complement strand
CAACAGGGCCTGGGCGGCATGATTGCCCAGGGTGGTCTCGGCGAGCAGTTCCCGGGCGCCGGCGGCCGACGCGGCGTCCTTGATCAGCCGGAAGGCCTCCGTGCCGATCCCTGTCCCGCGCATGCTCCGGCCCAGCCAGATGCCGGTCTCCACCGCGCCGGCCTCCGGCGGGCCGCTGCGCCGGAGCCGGATGGATCCGGCGATCCGTCCATGGCTGTAAATGGCCCAAGTCTTCTCGGCGGCCGGGCCGTCGAGCCCGGTGGCGGCCCGGTGGTAGGCGCGGAACCAGCTGATCCGTGCCGTATTCCAGCCCGAGGTGCCGCCCAGCGGCGGTGTGACTTCGTCGGCGTCCGCGTCGCTAATGGCAAGGGCCAGCAGCTCCTTGAGGACGTACTCGGTGACGTCGGCCAGCACCACGCCGGGGTCACCCGGGCGGGGCATCGATCCATCGGGATTCGCCGGGCACCAAGGCGGCTGTGCCGGCCGTCAGTGCGGCCAACCGTTCCGTTGCCTCCGCGAAAGCCGCCGCGTCGTCCGGGAGCGCGAGCTGCAGGACGGCAGCCTGCGCCTCGTAAGCGGTCTCTGTCATCACGTGCCCGGCCGCACGCAGCTCGTTTTCCAGCCGGCCGGCCACGGCATGGGGGACCCGCACCGAACAGATCCGCAACCGCCGCCGCAGCACGAGGGGAGCGAGGTCCGCCGCGGCCGAAACCGACTCGGAGTAGGCCCGTACCAGGCCGCCGGCGCCGAGCAGCACGCCGCCGAAGTAGCGGACGACGACGGCCGTAATGTCACTCAGGTCGGCGCTTCCTGTGGCCGTTTCCCGCCGCAGCAGCGCCTCCAGCATGGGGATCCCCGCGGTGCCGGACGGCTCGCCGTCGTCGCTGGAGCGCTGGACTTTTCGGTCCGGGCCGAGCACGAACGCGGAGCAATGGTGGCGTGCGTCATGGAATTCCCGGCGCAGCCCGGCGACCAGCGCTCTGGCGCTGTCTTCGTCCCCGGTCCGGGCGAGCACGGTGATGAACCGGGAGCGCTTGACCTCCAGCTCATGGCGGAATCCGGGTCCCGGGGCAAGTGTGGTGTAGATCGTCGCCCGGCTCTCCTCGGTATCCACGTCATCTGCCACGGGATCAGTTTAGTCTGGTGGGGTGTTGAAGATCGGGTTGACCGGCGGGATCGCTGCAGGAAAATCAGTCGCCGCCGCGCGCCTGCGTGAGCGCGGCGCGGTGCTCATTGATGCCGACGCGCTGGCCCGGGTGGTGGTGCAGCCCGGCACGCCAGGCCTGGCACGGGTAGTGGAGGAGTTCGGCCCGGACATGCTCACGTCCGACGGCGCGCTGAACCGGGCCCGCCTGGGTGCCGCGGTCTTTGGCCATCCCGAACGGCTTGAGGCGCTCAACGGCATCATCCACCCGTTGGTGCGCGAACATGCCGCCGCACTGGTCGCGGCGGCCCCGGCGGGGGCCGTTGTTGTCCAGGACATCCCGCTGCTGGTCGAAACCGGACAGGGCCGGAACTTCCACCTCGTCGTCGTCGTGGACGCCCCGGACGGACTGCGGCTCCAACGGATGCTTGACCACCGGCAGATGGACGAAGCGGCTGCACGCGCGAGGATGGACGCCCAGGCATCCCGGGCGGACCGGCTGGCAGCAGCCGACGTTGTCCTTACGAATGCCGGGACGCCGGAGGAGCTTACGGCCGCCGTCGACCGGTTGTGGGACGACCGGCTGGTGCCCTTCGCGTTCAACGTCGCACAGGAGCGGATCGCCCCTCGGCCGGAAGGCCCGGTCATTGCCGCGTCCAATCCGGACTGGGGCCACCAGGCCCGCCGGATCATTGACCGCCTGCAGGCGGTGGCACCGCAGGAGATCCTGGCGGTCGACCACATCGGCTCCACCGCCGTCCCGGGCCTGGACGCCAAAGACGTTATTGACCTCCAGCTCAGCGTCCGGGACCTGGCCGCCGCCGACCGTCTCGCGCCGCTCCTCGCAGCGGCCGGTTATCCCCGGTGGCCCGGCATCATCACCGATAATCCCAAGCCGTCGCACCCCGACCCCGCCGACTGGGGGAAACGGCTGCACGCGAACGCCGACCCGGGCCGGGCGGTGAACCTTCACCTCCGCGCCGCCGGCTCGCCGGGCTGGCGATACGCGCTGTGCTTCCGCGACTGGCTCCGGGCGGACGGCCCGGCCCGGGACGACTACACGGCGGAAAAACGCCGGGTGGCGGCCCTGCACGCCGTGGATAAATCCACGGCGGGATACGCGGCGGATAAGGAAGCCTGGTTCACTGAGTACGCCGCACCCCGGATGGAGCACTGGGTCAGGACCACGGGCTGGGCGCCGCCGGCCCTGCCCGTCGCGGACGCCGCCGGCCCGGATTGTGCGGTGCCGCCCAAAGCGGAATCCGGGATCGACGTCGGCGGCTCGCGGTAGATTAGACGCATGAGTCTTGCGCAGGAAATCAACCGTGTTGTGGCGCCGTTTGAAGTCATCAGCGAGTTCAAACCGGCCGGTGACCAGCCCGCCGCGATCAAGGAACTTACCGAACGCATCAAGAACGGTGAGAAGGACGTGGTTCTGCTCGGGGCCACCGGTACGGGCAAGAGCGCGACGACGGCCTGGCTGATCGAACAGGTCCAGCGGCCGACCCTCGTTATGGTGCAGAACAAGACCCTGGCCGCCCAGCTGGCCAACGAATTCCGCGAGTTGCTTCCCAACAACGCCGTGGAGTACTTCGTCTCCTATTACGACTACTACCAGCCCGAGGCGTACGTGGCCCAGACGGATACGTTCATCGAGAAAGACTCCTCGGTCAACGAGGAAGTCGAACGGCTCCGGCACTCGGCCACCAACGCGCTGCTGACGCGCCGGGACGTGATCGTGGTGGCCACCGTCTCCTGCATCTACGGCCTGGGTACTCCGGAAGAGTACATTGCGGGGATGGTGACCCTCCGCAAGGGGGCGGAAATGAACCGGGACGACCTGCTCCGCAAATTCGTCTCCATGCAGTACACCCGCAACGACATGGACTTCCACCGCGGCACCTTTCGGGTCCGGGGGGACACCGTGGAAATCATTCCGATGTACGAGGAACTCGCTATCCGGATCGAATTCTTCGGCGACGAAATCGAGAACATCCACACCCTGCACCCGCTCACGGGCGAGGTGATCCGGGACGAAACCGAGATGTACGTCTTCCCCGCCTCGCACTACGT
>JBFGBS010000362.1:0-3217 GCA_041567475.1 Arthrobacter sp. | reverse complement strand
TTTGCAGGGCGACGACGCGGAGCCTGGCCCGGGTGGCGAAGCCGTCCTCGCCGGCGGCGGAGGCGTCGAACTTGGCCCGGGCGGCCTGGTAGAACGCACTCGGGTCCTCCACCAGCAGGGCGGCCTCCGGGGAGTCCTCGCCGACCTCCAGCCAGTGCTCGATCAGCATTCCGAAGGGCGTGCCCCAATCGCCGATGTGGTTCTGCCGGATCACGGTGTCCCCCAGCTCCTCGAGGACCTTGACGAGGCTGTCCCCCACCACGGTGGTGCGCAGGTGCCCGACGTGCATTTCCTTCGCGACGTTCGGCGAGGAGTAGTCGACGACGACGCGCTGGGGCCGGGTGGGACGGGCCGCCCGCGCACCGGTCGTGGTGGCCGCGGCTTCGGCGTTGAGCAATGCCTCGATCCACGCGCCGTCGAAGGTGAGGTTGATGAACCCCGGGCCGGAGATTTCCACCGCACTGCAGATCCCGTCGAGGTCGAGTCCGTCGACGATTTTCGCGGCGGCGTCCCGGGGCGCCATCCCGGCCTTCTTCGCCAGCGCCATGGCGGCGTTGATCTGGATGTCGGCGAATTGCGAGGGCCTGATGACCGGATCCGCCTCGCTGAACTCGTCGCCGAACGCGCTGGCAATTGCAGCCTGGACTCTGGGGACAACCAATGCGGCCGGATTATTCACAGTCCCAAATTAGCAGTTCGCCCCCGGCCCCGGCGCTCCCCCGGGTCAGTCCCCCGTGCGGAAGACCTGCACCACGGACGGCCGCGGGGCGCGGGCCTGTCCCGGGGCGGGCGAGCCGCCGGCCGGGACGTAGTCCGGGAAGTAGGAGGTCTGCGCCTCGAAGGACCCGTCCTCGCCCGGGTGCTGGACCGCGACGAACACCGTGCGCTCCTCGTCGTGGATGATCGGTCCGCAGGTCTCGGCATCGCGGGGCACGGCGAGGAACTGCTCGACCCGGCCGCGTTCGGCACCGGCCAGGGTGACTTTGAACAGCCCGTCGGCCAGCCCGGTCTTGGACGGGGCGCCGTCGGTGGAGATCCACAGGTTTCCGACCGAGTCGAAGGCCAGGTTGTCCGGGCAGGAGATCGGCGAGACCTTCTCCGCCGGGAAGCCGCTGAAGTAGGCGGTCTTGTTTTGCGCCGGGTCCCCGCACACCAGCAGCAGGGTCCAGTCGAAGTCCGTGGAGGTCTGGTCGCCGCGTTCGGTGATTTCCACGACGTGCCCGTCCCGGTTGTCGTTGCGCGGGTTCGCTTCGGTGGCGCCTTCCTTGCCGGTCTTGCCGCGGTCCGTGTTGTTGGTGCAGGCGACGTAGACCTTGCCGGTGTGCAGGCTCGGCTCGACATCCTCGCAGCGGTCCATCTTGGTCGGTCCCACCTTGTCCGCGGCCATCCGGGTGTAGACGAGGACTTCGTCGACGCTCATGCCGGCCACCATCGACTTGCCGCCGACCACCAGCGGCAGCCACTGGCCGGAACCGTCGAAGCCGCCGTCGGCCGGCAGCGTGCCGGAGCCATCGATTTCCCCGGCCGGGGAGTTGCCGGCGAACTTCGCGACGTACAGGTCGCCCTCGGAGAGGAGGCCCATGTTGTGCCGGCGGTTGCCTTCGCGGTACTGATCCCGGGACACAAACTTGTAGAGGTAGTCGAAGCGTTCGTCATCGCCCATGTAGGCCACCACGTGGCCGGACTTGGCGACGATGACGTTGGCGCCTTCGTGCTTGAAGCGGCCCATGGCGGAGTGCTTCTTGGGCGTCGAGGTCGGGTCGAAGGGATCCACCTCGACGATCCAGCCGAACCGGTTGGCCTCGTTTTCGTAGCCCGGGTTGCGGGTGTCGAACCGGGGGTCATCGAGTTCCCACTGCCGCGCGGTCGGGGCGCTGGTCAGCCCGTAGCGCCGGTCGCCGGGGGACGTGCCGGCGGAAACGAAGTAACCGTTGAAGTTCTCTTCACCGGAGAGGATGGTCCCCCACGGCGTGGTGCCGCCGGCGCAGTTGCCCAGCGTACCCAGGATGGAGCGGCCGGCGGGGTCTGCGATGGTGCGGACCAGCGGGGAGCCGGCGGCCGGGCCGGTGAGCTCGTACGGCGTCTCCATCAAGTACCGGCGGTTGAGCCCGGCGCCTTTGACGTAGCGCCACGGCTGGTTCTTGTTCTTGCGTTCGAGCTCGACGACGGTGAGGCCGTGGGCGGCCCGGCCGGTAGCGCGGGCTTCGGCCGCGGGCAGCGACGCGGGGAACATGATGGATTCGTTGGTGTACTCGTGGTTGCTGAACATGACCGCGCGGCGACCCTTGGTCCCGTCGAGCGGCAGGATGTCCGTGTAGTCGTTGTTGTAGCCGAACTGGCGGGCCTGGGCCGCGGCGCTCTGGGCGTTGAGGTCGAAGTCCGGGGCGTCGTGGAAGAGCGGGTCGCCCCAGCGGATGATCGGCTGCCAGCCGAATCCCTCCGGGACGGTGACGGCGTCGACGGCGGCATCGACCGGTGCGATCGCGGTGAACCTCAGCTTGGACTTGCCAAAGCCGTTCTTCGCGGCGGGGGCCAGGCCGGTGCCGCCGTCGGCCACGGCCGGCCCGGCCGAGGCGAGGGAGCCGCCGAAGGCGATCGCGAGCGCGCCGGCGGCGCCGAATCCCAGCACGGCGCGGCGGGAGATGCTTTCGGAGGCTACGTCGCGGAAGTAGCCGTTGGAGCTGGTGTTGCAGACCGCGCTGGCGCAGGCGTTGTCGCACTTCAGCGCGCAGGTGACGGCGCTGCGCTTGCCTTTGGTGTGGCCGAGCATGGGCAGGAGGCCGAACTTGCGGGCGGTTTCAGACATGGGGAGTAGACCTTCGCTGGAGGACAAGCGTTCCCGCTCACCCTGCCAGCCGATACCTACCGAGAGACGTCTCCCAGATGAAGCTCCGGTAAACGTTACCGTCCGGCAAGGTTGCGCGGTGCGGCCGCGAGCAGCGCATGCGCACGGCGCAGCCGGGCCAGCCACCAGTCGCGGCGCTCCGCGGCGGCCGCGTACTGTTCCAGCAGGGCCGGGTCGGCATGGACGTCCCGGAGGGTGATGGCGCCGTCGTCGGGCACCAGCGGATCATGCGTGACGTCCGCGGCGAGCAGCGAGACCGTCCCCAGCCCGCACGCGTAGGGCAATTCCGGCAACGCCGCGGCGAGGGCCAGGCCGGCCCGGATTCCCACCGAGGTGTCCAGCGCCGAGCTGACGACGGCGGGAAGCCCGGCC
>JBFGBS010000361.1:0-3218 GCA_041567475.1 Arthrobacter sp. | reverse complement strand
TCCGCCGTCGGACGCGAAGTTCTTCTGCGGGGCGAAGTAGTACACGTCGGCTTCGGCGACATCGACGGCGAGGCCGCCGGCCGCCGAGGTCGCGTCAACCAGCACCAGCGATCCGGCGTCAGCACCGGCGACGCGCTTGACCGGGGCGGCCACGCCGGTGGACGTCTCGTTCTGCGGCCAGGCATAAACGTCGACGCCGGCCTCGGCCTGCGGGGAAGGGCGGGTGCCGGGCTCGGACTTGATGATCGACGAGGGCGACAGGAACGGCGCCTTGTTGGTGGCCGCGGCGAACTTGGAACCGAATTCGCCGAAGGACAGGTGCTGTGCCTTATCTTCCACCAGGCCGAAGCTGGCAATATCCCAGAAGGCCGTGGACCCGCCGACACCGAGGACGACTTCGTAGCCGTCCGGGGCGCGGAAGAAGTCGCTGAGGCCGGTGCGGACAGAACCAACCAGGTTCTTCACGGGGGCCTGGCGGTGCGAGGTGCCCAGGAGCGTCGAGGATGCCGCGGCAAGGGCCTCCATCTGCTCCGGACGGACCTTGGACGGCCCGGCGCCGAACCGGCCATCCTTCGGGAGGAGGTTTGCGGGAATCGTGATGCTGGTGTCGCTCACAGTGGCTCCAATTTTCGGCTGATGGATGGCAACGCTCGGCAGGCGAAGCTGCAACGAAGACTCCCTATATTCTGCCCGACCGCCCGAGCCGGTGCGGAAATGGCCCGTCATAGTGCAGTCATTGAGCCGGCGGGTGCTAAGGGCCTCTCTGGCAGGTCACACCCGCAGGCCGGATTATCCGGACTAATTCAAAATAGATTAGGATGTGCTGCGGATGAACGGCGGATCCTGCCGGGTAACGGCCTGCCCGCGATACGGTGGGTAGGATGCAAGGACGGCGCTCGAGGAGCTGAGCAGAATGACGGATCTGATCGATACGACGGAGATGTATCTTCGGACCATTTTGGAACTCGAAGAAGAAAATATCGTGGCCCTCCGTGCCCGCATCGCAGAGCGGCTGCGCCATTCCGGCCCGACCGTCTCCCAGACCATCGGCCGGATGGAGCGTGACGGACTGGTAGTCGTTTCACGCGACCGTCACCTTGAACTGACCGAAGCCGGGCGCAAGCGCGCCATTGGCGTCATGCGTAAGCACCGGCTGGCCGAACGCCTGCTCGCGGATGTGATCGGACTCGACTGGGCCTACGTCCATGAAGAGGCCTGCCGCTGGGAGCACGTGATGAGCGAACGCGTCGAGCGCCGGATTTTCGAGATGCTCAGCCATCCGACCGTTTCGCCCTACGGAAACCCGATCCCCGGGCTGGCGGAGCTGGGCGGACTGCCGCCGGAGGGCGGCACTGACGGCGTCGTCAACCTGCTGGAGGCCATGGCGAGCTACCGGCCGGAGTCCCGGGTCACCATCAGCCGCCTTGCCGAGCCGATCCAGGTGGAACCCGAGCTGCTGCTCCAGCTTGATGAGGGCGGAATCCGCCCCGGCGCGACCGTCTCGCTGGAGCGCGTCGGCGAATATATCTCGGTCCGGGTTCCCGGCATCACGGGGGCGCTGGAGCTCCCGCCCGAGGTCGCGGCCCACGTCTTTGTGGCCTTCGGCTGATCCTGTCCGCGTAGCGATCCGGAAGGACCCCGGCGCCACGGATGTGGCCAACATCACGGATTTATTACCAAGCCGCTTAATCGCTTATAGTTATTGGCTAGTACCGATACCAAAGCGTTACCTGATCCGAAGCCGAGCCCTGCCAGCGGATCAGTCGCAGAATCTCCCTTTGGCAGGGGCGGGGGACCCACTTTCCGGTTGTTTTTTACAGCCTTGGGGTGAAGTCCGCCAGCAGCAAGCTCCCTGACCGCGGACTCTACGGATTCCCGGTCGCCGGATGCATGCCATGGCGGGCCGGGTCTTTGATCTCTCTGACCCGAATCCGACAGCTAACTCCGCAGGCCAGCCAGAGAGGAACCCTTCTTGACCACCCAGACCGTCAGGGGCCGCCGCCGAGCGACCGGCCCCGCCCCGGCTCCGCGCCCGGCTGTCTCCGCTGTAGATATCCGCCCGCGCGATGCGCATCGTGATGAGCGCCGGGGCCGCCGCAGCCCGTTCCGGCAGGTAACTGAGTTTGCCGCCGCCAGCGGGGTGGGCCAGAAGGCCGGCATCGCTTTGGCTGCCACCGGCCTGATCCTGACGGTGACCGTGCCGGTGACAGGTCCCGTGGGGGCCAACCCCGTCGCGGCCGTGTCCACTGCGGAATCCCAGGCCGTTACGGCGGAAGCCGCGGCAAAGATTGACTTCAGCCGCACCGCCGTCACCACCAAGGGCGACCCGGACTCGAAGCTGAAGCAGCTGCTGAGTGCCCAGTCCGTCGGGACCATCACTCCTGCGGCCTCGGCAGGCACCCTTGGCGCGCCTCTGGACCTCACCACCGCCACGTCCCCCTTCGGTTTCCGCGTCAGCCCCATCACCGGCGGCCCTGGGGAGTTCCACCGCGGCCAGGACTACACGATCCAGTGCGGAACGGCTGTCAGTGCCGCTGCCAGCGGCACCGTGACCTTCGCCGGCTGGCACCCTTACGGCGGTGGAAACCGGGTGGTGATCGATCACGGCAACGGCCTCGAGACCACGTACAACCACCTCTCGTCCTCCTCGGTCCAGGTGGGCCAGAAGGTCTCCCGTGCCGATGTCATCGCCCTGAGCGGCACCACCGGTGCCTCGACCGGGTGCCACCTCCACTTTGAAGTCATGGTCAACGGCGATGTTGTGGACCCGCGCGGCTGGCTCTAAGCCAAGCTGATCGGTGACTCTCGCATTCGCCGGACACGCCGTGATCTGAATGTGACATTGAATCCGGACTCCTGTACCGTTGGAGCTGCGCCAAGTTCTCCGAAGTTGGCGCTCTTGAGTGGATTGCCTAGCTCTGCCACCACTCAAGGTCCGTTCGCATGACATCGTCTGGCAGGGGCGGGGGAACCAATTTTGGCCTTCGAAAGAAGGCCTTGGGGTTAAGTCGCAAAAGCTTCTTAGGAAGCCGCGCGGCCGGGTGACTCCCATCCGAATCCGACAGCTCACCTCGTAGGCATTGGGAGAGGCTACTTTCGTGTCTACACGCCACAAATCTGCGCGTTTCCGCGCAAACGCGGCTCAGTCGAGTCCGCTGGATCCCCGTTTCCTTGCTGCCCTTACCTGGGCCCGGGACGGTTTCCATCACGCAGTGCCC
>JBFGBS010000360.1:0-3221 GCA_041567475.1 Arthrobacter sp. | reverse complement strand
TTCGGAAGGCTGCGCCGGTTCATGACGACGAGCAGGATTGAGTAGAAGAACATCGAGACTCCGGCAACGCAAGCGGAGATGATCAGCAGCACGATCGGCTGGTTGAGGCCGAGCGCGAGAATCCCGACACCGGCCAGGACGAGGCTCCACACGGCGATGAAGTAAATCCGGCTCTCGGTGATCTTGTTCTGCCGCAGGTACGTCGTCTTGATGATGTCCGCGCCGAGCCGGCTGGTGTAGTCAACGATGCCGACCGCAGCGGCGAAGAGTGAGAACGCGCCGACGGCCCAGAACAGCGTGCCGAACCAGGGCCCCACCGTTTCGGCAAGGACCGTGCCTTCGATGAAGAGGAAGTTGATCGAGTTCGTCACGTCGCCGCGGCCGCTGAGGGTCGAATGGGCCAGCATCGAGGTCAGGAGAATGGTCACAAAGGTGACACCGGCGAAGGCCAGGGCCTGCTCAAGGCTCGCGAACCGCCACCACCGCTTCCAGCGGCTCAGGTTTTCCGCGTTCGGCTCGAAGACATAAGCGGTACGGACATCCGGAGCTGCCAGTTTCTTGCCCGTGATGGGGCTGACGATCCGCGGCACGTACCGTCCCATGCCAAAGCCCTTGTCGCGGATCCAGCTGCTTTGGGCCAGGTTCTGCGCTCCGCCGGCTCCCGCGAACGCGATCGCACCCATGAGGGTGGCGAAACCAAGCTGCGTGGGGAAGGTGCCGAAGCTGGTGACCGTGGTCGGAAGAGCCTCCCAGGTGCTGGCCCGGATGGCCAGGATGACGGCGACGATGAAGAACAGGCCGATCACGGCGACCTTGACCATCAGCAGTTTCTCGAGCATCACATAGACGACGGGTGCCAGGGTGAGGATGGTCCCGACGACCACGAGCATGATGATCGCCGTGATGGTCGTGTCCGTGCCGAAGAGGTAGCCGAACATGGTTGCCGACGAACTCACCCAGCCGGGCCAGAGGTTCTGGAAGTAGGCCATGATCACGAAGAACAGACCCCAGTGCTTCCAGAACCGGTTGAAGCCGCTGATCGCGGTTTCCCCGGTCGCGAGCGTGTAGCGCTCGATCTCCATGTTCAGGAACCACTGGATGGTGATGCCCAGTGCGGCCCCCCACAGGAAGACGAATCCGACCTGGCTGGTGATGTACGGCCAGAGGATGAACTCGCCGGAGGCCAGCCCCACCCCTGAGCCGACAATGCCTGGTCCGATGAGCTTCCAGATCTTTTTCGGCGGTTCCGGCAGCTCCCTGAGTTCGGGGGCAGGCAAATTCTTGACCCGCAAGTAATGGGTTGGTTCGCTGGTCTTTGCCCCGCCGGCTGGCGTGGCGTCGAGCTGGTCCCTGGTTTTCATAAAGCGTCCTTGCTTGAGAAATGAGCAGTGAGTGGTTCTCTGGTCGATACGGTAATGCCGGGTGCGGTCGGCGACGGGTCCGTCTAGATGCGGCCGAACCGCGTGAGGAGTTCTTCGAAGGTGACGCCTTCGATGATCAGATCGCGCATGGCGGCCTCGTTGTCAGCGATGGCCCGTGCCCGTGCGTATACGTCGGACATGTCGGCCCGGGGCACGACGGCGACGCCGATCTCGTCGGCGACGACGAGATCTCCGGGGTTGACGATGACGCCACCGCAGGTGATGGGGACGTTGATGCGCAGCGGCTCCCGCCGGCCACTGATGGCCGTGTGCGCCTGCCGCGGGCCGGAGACCTTTGCGGAGACAGGGAAGTTGAGGAACTTGGCCTCGTCGGTGTCGCGCACCGAACCGTCGATGACCGCGCCCGCGACGCCGGCGTTTTTGGCCAGGCCCGACATCAAGCCACCCCAGATGGAGGTTTCGGTTTCGCCGAAGGCGTCGATGACAATCACGTCTCCGGGCTTGGTCACATTGAACACGTCGAGGCAGTCCACGATGTCACCGGCAGTGAGCTGGACGGTGACGGCGGTGCCGATGATCTTCTTATCGGCGCCCTTGGGCTTCAGGTCATGGCGCATTGTCCCTGAGCGTTCGAGCGCGTCCGAGATGACACAGGACAGGGACATCACGTCCGCCATGGCGAGAAATTTCGCGACGAGGTCGGCATCGACAGCAGGGCTGGGGTTGGTGAGGCTGGTCATGATTTTTCCTTAGTTGTGGGAGGTGACGGGGTTCAGCGGCGGTTCGCCGAGGAGCATGGCCCGAACGTTGTGGGCTGCCGTGCGGCGGCATTCGTCGAGGGCTTCCTGGGAGATGTAGGCGACATGCGGGGTGATGATGCAGTTCGGCAGCGAGAACAGCGGATTCTGGTCCGGCGTCCAGTGCTCCAGGTGCGATGGTTCTTCCTCGGTGTCGTCCAGGGCGGCCGCCGCAATGTGGCCGCTGGTCATCGCGGCATACAGTGCCGCGTTGTCGACGATCTTCCCGCGGGCGCAGTTGACCAGCAGGGACCCCGGCTTCATCAAGGCCAGGGCGCGTGCGTCGATCAGGTGGTGCGTTTCCGGCGTCCAGGGGCACATCACGTCGACGACGTCGGCCTGCGCAAGAAGTTCGTCGAGGCCGGCCTTCCGGACCCCGTGGGACTGCATGAGGCTGGCGGACACGTAGGGGTCATAGGCCACCAGCTCAAACCCGAATGCTTGGAGTTTCCGGGCCATGTTCTGGGCGATCCGGCCAAATCCGATCAGCCCGAAAACGGTGCCGCGCATCCGCCTGACCGGGTGGCTCCAGTCGGACCAGTGCCATTTCCCGTCGCGGGTGGCCGCCGTGTAGCTGGGGATTGACCGGATCAGTGTGAACGCCATGCTGATCGAATGGTCGGCCACCTCCTCGATGCAGTAGTCGGGGACATTCGTGACGACGATGCCTGCCTTCCTGGCGGCCGCAACGTCGACGATGTCGACGCCGATGCCGTAGCGCGCGATGACCTTGCACTGGTCCAGCTGCTCAATCGTCGACGCCGGAATGGTTGCGTACTGCTGCAGGAAGGCATCCGCGTCTCGGGCGAGCCGCAGCAGGTTGCCGCCCGTGCGGTCCTGCAGGCCGATCACTTCCGCGCCGATCGGCTCCAGAATTTCCTTCTCGATCGAGATGTCCGGGTAGTCGTAGTCGGTGACATAGACCTTGAACGCCATTGTGCTTCCCATCGTTAATGTGTTGCACATTATGCACCAATGGTGCGCACTGTGCGGTGTTTGTGTTAGCGTAGCGCAATGTTGCTGTGACGCAAAGCACGATTTC
>JBFGBS010000359.1:0-3226 GCA_041567475.1 Arthrobacter sp. | reverse complement strand
GCTGATCGCGCTGCGCAACCACCCGACGCTCAACTCGCGCTGGGACGAGGACCGCCAGGAGATCGTCCAGTTCAACTATGTGAACCTGGGGATCGCCGCCGCGACGCCCCGCGGCCTGACGGTGCCGAACATCAAGGACGCTGACCGGATGTCCCTCATGGAGCTCTCCACCGCCCTGACCGGACTCACCGACACGGCCCGCGCCGGCAAGACCAGCACCGCGGACCTGTCCGGAGGCACCATTTCCATCACCAACATCGGCGTCTTCGGCATCGACGCCGGCACCCCGATCCTCAACCCCGGCGAAGCAGCCATCCTCGCGGTCGGCGCCGTCCGGAACATGCCGTGGGAGTACCGCGGTGAAGTCGCCCTGCGCCAGGTCATGACGCTGAGCCTCTCGTTCGACCACCGGCTCGTCGACGGCGAGCAGGGATCCCGGTTCCTGCAGGACCTCGGCGCGTTGCTCGCCGATCCGGGAATGGCCATGGCCATGGCCTAGCCGCGACCGGCGGCGCTGTTCAGGAGTCCCTGCCGGCCGGGGCCAGCAGCGCCGCCATCGCCATGGCCTGCAGCAGCGGCCCGGCCCGCCGGGCCGCGATCCGGTGCCCCTGGGCGCGGACGGAGTGCGGGGTCGAGTTGATCAGCCCGAAGGTCGCATGGGCCCGCATCCGGAGTTCGGCACGCTCGGTGTCCGGATGGATTCCGGCCAGGACCTGGACCCAGAGTTCCACATAGCTGCGCTGCAGGCTGCGGACCTCGGACTGGTCGGCCGCGGCCAGGTTGCTGAAGTCCTGGTCCTGGACCCGGATGACGTCCGGATTCCGCAGGGCAAAATCGACGTGGAACGCGACCAGCCGGTGAAGGGCGGCGGTGCCGCCGGCATCGGCGACGACCCGGCGGCCGCCGTCGAGCAGGTCCTCGCTGACGCTGAGCAGCAGGGCGCCCAAAACAGCTTGCTTGCCGGAGAAATGCCGGTAGACGGCCGGGCCGCTGACTCCCGCCGACGCGCCGAGATCCTCCAGTGACACGCGGTGGAACCCCTCGGCGGCGAACAGGGCAGCCGCCGCCGCGAGCAGCGCCTGCCGGCGGCTTTCCTTGGCCTGGCTGCGCTGGGTCGCCGGGCCTTGTCCGGTTGTCTGGCTGGGTTCCGTCACCGGCGCATCCTCACTTCATGTACCTCGTGGTGGACATCACAGTTAATCCAGACTAACCTAAATTCCAGTTATACGGCACTAACCGAAATGGCCGGGACGCGTACGCCACGCCGGTCCCGGCAGGGGGCCAGGAACGGAAGAAGTCAATGGAGACACTTGCGAGTAAGGTCGACGCGGCAAGCACCGCCTTCGCCGCCAACCGGGACGCGCAGGCGGTGCTGGCCCGGGAGCTGAAGGACCGGCTCGCGGCCGCAGCCCCGGGCGGTCCGGCGGCGGCCAGGGACCGCCACACCGCCCGCGGGAAACTGCTGCCGCGGGAGCGCATTGACCGCCTGCTCGACGACGGCAGCCCCTTCCTGGAAATCGCGCCGCTCGCAGCCAACGGGATGTACAACGACGACTCGCCCGGGGCGGGCGTCATTGCCGGGATCGGACTGGTCCACGGCCGCCAAGTCCTGGTCATCTCCAACGACGCCACGGTCAAGGGCGGAACGTACTATCCCATGAGCGTGAAAAAGCACCTCCGGGCCCAGGAAATAGCGCTGGAGAACCGGCTGCCGTGTATCTACCTCGTGGATTCGGGCGGCGCGTTCCTGCCCAAGCAGGACGAGGTGTTTCCGGACAAGGAACATTTCGGCCGGATCTTCTTCAACCAGGCGAAGATGTCCGCGGCGAAGATCCCGCAGATCGCCTCGGTGATGGGCTCCTGCACCGCCGGCGGCGCCTACGTACCGGCGATGAGCGACGAAACCGTGATCGTCCGCAACCAAGGCACGATCTTCCTGGGCGGCCCGCCGTTGGTGAAGGCCGCGATCGGCGAGATCGTGAGCGCCGAAGAACTTGGCGGCGGAGAAGTGCACTCAACGATCTCCGGCGTCACCGACCACCTGGCCGAAAACGATGAGCATGCCCTCCAGATCGTCCGCGACATCGTCGAGACCCTGCCGCTGCCTGCGGCCCCGGTCTGGGACATGGAGGCCGCCGTCGAACCGGCCGCGGATCCCCGGGAGCTCTACGGTGCCGTCCCCACGGATGTCAACGCACCCTATGACGTGCGCGAGGTCATCGCCCGGCTCGTGGACGGCAGCCGCTTCCACGAGTTCAAGAAGAACTACGGCACCACCCTGGTGACCGGTTTCGCTCGGCTGCACGGCCATCCGGTGGGCATCGTGGCCAACAACGGCGTGCTGTTCAGCGAGTCCTCGCTCAAGGGTGCCCATTTCATCGAACTCTGCGACCAGCGCGGCATTCCGCTGCTTTTCCTGCAGAACATCTCCGGCTTTATGGTCGGCAAGGACGCCGAACACGGCGGCATCGCCCGGAACGGCGCCAAGATGGTCACGGCCGTCGCCACCGCCCGGGTCCCCAAGCTGACGGTAGTGATCGGCGGGTCCTTCGGCGCCGGCAACTACTCGATGTGCGGCCGGGCCTACTCGCCCCGGTTCCTCTGGATGTGGCCGGCGGCCCGCATCTCCGTGATGGGCGGCAGCCAGGCCGCCAGCGTCCTGGCGACCGTCAAGCGGGACCAGTACGAAGCCCGCGGCGAGGACTGGCCCGCCGAGGCTGAAGAAGAATTCAAGGCCCCCATCCGGGAACAGTACGAGGACCAGGGCAGCCCGTACTACTCCACCGCGCGGCTCTGGGACGACGGCATCATTGACCCCGCGGACACCCGCACCGTCCTGGGACTGGCGCTCGACGTCGTCTCCCGTACCCCGCTGCCGGAGACCTCCTTCGGCCTGTTCCGGATGTGAGCCAGCCATGACGACTTCCCTGACCGGTACCGGCTCCGCGCCGCACCCAACGCCCGCCGCACCCCTGTTCAGCACCGTCCTGGTGGCCAACCGCGGCGAGATCGCCTGCCGCGTGATCCGCACCCTGCGCACCCTGGGGATCCGCTCCGTGGCCGTCTATTCCGACGCCGACGCCGGCGCCCGGCACGTGCGGGAGGCCGACGTTGCCGTCCGGATCGGCCCGGCCGCGGCCACCGAGAGCTACCTCAAGATCGAAGCCATCCTCCAGGCCTGCCGCGACACCGGTGCCGAAGCCGTCCACCCCGGCTACGGCTTCCT
>JBFGBS010000358.1:0-3230 GCA_041567475.1 Arthrobacter sp. | reverse complement strand
GGCGTCAGCCGGAGCGTTCCGCCAGCACGTAGGTCTTGAGGTCGTCCAGCGTCTGCTGCATATGCGCGTCCATGGCATCCCGGGCCCGGTGCGGATCGCGCGAGGCCAGCGCTTCGGCAATACTCTGGTGATGCCCGATCGCATGCTCCTGGATGTCCGGCACCCGGGACGTCTCGGTCCGGCGTTTTTGCAGGACCCGCTGCAGCGGCTCGAACAGCACGGCCACAAAAACATTCCCGGATGCGTGCAGGATCAGGTCGTGGAACGCCAGGTCCGCTTCCACGAATGCCTCCAGGTCGCTGGCCTCGTGGGCCAGCCGCATCCTTTCGACAAATCCGTGCAGGTCCCGGATTTCGTCGTCGCCGATCTTCCCCGCGGCAAGCTCGCAGGCGCCTGACTCCAGCATCCTGCGCAGTTCGATCAGTTGGATGGCCGCGGATGCGTCGTTTTTTCCTTCGGCGGCGGCCCGCAGCACAGCCTCCAGGGAGGCCCAGCGGTTCAGCGGGTTCACGTACGTGCCCCGGCCGCGCTCGACACTCAGGATCCGCTGCGCCTCGAGGGTCTTCATGGCCTCACGGACGGTCATGCGGCTGACTTCGTGCCGGGCGCTGAGCTCAAGTTCGCCGGGGACGACGGCCCCGGGCGGGAACTCCCCGGCAATGATCCGGTCCAGCAGCTCATCCGCCACGACGCCGACCAACGATTTCCTAGCCAATGTTCCCCGTTCAGCGCTCAGTTCTGATTGAGCACCAAGTCTACTTGCGCACCCGATGTGTCATATGCCACAATACTAGTCAGATATCAGATGTCTGACATCTTACATATAGTGACCCGACGCCCCCAGGCGCCGCAGGCAGACCCACAATGGAGTGCACCGTGATCTTCGAAGCAGACGTGCTGGCCGCTTTTCCGCCGGAAGCGGATATCCCCGCCCGGCTCGTGGCCGACAGCCTTGCTGCTGCAGCCGCAGAGACCCCGCAAGTACTGGTGGTCCTCGACGATGACCCCACGGGGACCCAGTCGGTCGCCGACTTGCCGGTCCTGACCCGGTGGGAGGTTGACGACTTCGACTGGGCGTTCTCCCACCAGGTCAACGGACGGGCCCAGGCCGCCGTCTATGTCCTGACGAATACCCGCAGCCTGGACCCGGCCGAAGCAGCCGCCCGCAATGCCGAAATCGTCCGCAACGCCCTGGCGGCGGCAGCGGCGGCGACCCCGGCCCTGCGCGTGGGCTTTGTCAGCCGCGGCGATTCCACGCTCCGCGGCCACTATCCGCTGGAGCCGGATGTCATTGCGGCCACCGTCGCAGACGTGACCGGTGAAGCGACCGACGGCGTCGTTCTTGTTCCGGCGTTCCCCGACGCCGGGCGCGTCACCATTGGCGGCGTCCATTACCTGCGCGGCACCGGCGACGAGGCAGGCCGGCTCACTCCGGTGGCCGAAACCGAGTTCGCCCGGGATGCCAGCTTCGGCTTCGTCAACTCGGAGCTTGCCAAGTACGTGGACGAGAAGTCGCAGGGCCGGTTCGCCGCTGCGTCCGTGATTGTCCTGGACCTGCACGTCATCCGTTCATCCGCTGCGGCGATTGCCGATGCCATTGAGTCCGCCACGGACTCCACCCCGATCGTGGCGGACATCGTCACGGAGAACGATCTCCGCGCCCTGGCGCTGGGCCTGGCCGAGGCGGAGAGCCGCGGCAAAAGGCTGCTGTACCGGGTGGGGCCGCCGTTTGTCCGGGCCCGGATCGGCCAGGAAATCCGCGCGGAACTCAGCGGCGAGGAAGCCTATGCAGGCAACACCCCGTCCGGGGCCGGTGGGCTGATCGTCGTCGGCTCCCACGTCGGCGTCACCACCCGCCAGCTCAATGCCCTCACCGACCAGCACAGCGCGGCCAGCACGGTCGAGATCGACGTCGAACAGCTCCTCGGCGAGCACGCCGCGGACTACCTGGACCGGAGCGTTGACACCGTCGTGGCGGCACTGCGGGAGGGCGACGTCATCCTGCACACGAGCCGGCTTTTGATCAAAGCCGGTGACGCCGCGGAAAACCTGCGGATCGCCCGCACCGTCTCTGCCGCCGTCGTCGCGGTGGTGAACCGGACCCTGAAGACCTTCCCGCCGCGCTTTGTGATCGCCAAGGGCGGCATCACGTCCTCGGACGTCGCTGCGCACGGCCTGGAAATCCGGCGCGCGATCGTCCGCGGCCCCATGCTGCCGGGCATCGTGAGCCTCTGGGAACCGGTGGACGGCCCCGCGCAGGGGATCCCCTACATCGTCTTTGCCGGGAACGTGGGCGACGACCAATCCCTCGCCCAAGTCACACGCAAGCTCAGCAATACCTTCTGATCCACACTGACCGCCCGATTTCAACGGAGAACATCATGACCGCACAGTACACAGTCACCGTCCTCGGCCTCGGCGCCATGGGCCTGCCGATGGCCACCCGCCTGGCAACCGAACTGACCGTCCACGGCTTCGACATTGCGGAGCCACGGCTCCGCCTCGCGGAAGAGGCCGGCGTCCGGACCTTTGATTCCGCCGCCGACGCCGCACGGGAAACGGATGCCCTCCTGCTGGCCGTGCGCAACGGCGAGCAGCTCAACGACGTCCTCTTCGGCGAAAACGGCGTCGCCGACGTGCTCAAGCCCGGCGCCGTCGTGATCCTCACCAGCACGGTAGGCACCGAAGCCATCCCGGCCACGGTAGCCCGCCTGGCCGAGCGCGGCGTCGAACTAGTTGACGCGCCGCTTTCCGGTGGCCCCAAGCGGGCCGGCGAGGGCGACCTGCTGATCGTCGTCGGCGCCTCGCCGGTGGCGCTCGCCACCGCCCGCCCCGTCCTGGAACTGCTCGCCTCCACCCTCACGGTGGTGGGCGACAAGCCCGGCGACGGGCAGGCCCTCAAGACCGTCAACCAGCTGCTCTGCGGTATCCACATCGCCGCCGCGGCCGAGGCCATGGCCCTCGCCGACGCCCTCGGCCTAGACCAGGCCAAGACCCTCGCGGCCCTCGAAGCCGGCGCCGCCGGGTCCTTTATGCTCTCCAACCGCGGGCCCCGCATCCTGGAGGCCTACACCGAGGACGGCGCCGAGGTCCTGAGCCGGCTGGACATCTTCGTCAAGGACATGGGCATCGTCGGCAAGGCGACCCGCGCCGCGGGCCTCGCGGCTCCGGTCGCCGCCGCCGCCGAGCAGCTCTACCTCCTGGGCCAGGCCCAGGGCCTCGCCGCCGCC
>JBFGBS010000357.1:0-3238 GCA_041567475.1 Arthrobacter sp. | reverse complement strand
GCAGGCTTACTCCGGCGCTGCCGCGCCGCACAGCTTCCGGCTCGTAGCCCGCGGACGGTGCGGGGACGTCGGCGGCGGCGGCAGCGGCCCGCTGCGCCACGGTGTCTTCCGGTTCCAGCTCTCCGATCAGGCGGAGGATCTCGGAAACCTCGGCGGGCCGGCCCTTCAGTGCTTCCTCGGTGCCTAGAATCATGCCCACCTCGTGGAAGTACAAAGTGTGCAGCAGCGGGTTGTTGGTCAGCGTGGGAACGCGCTCGTTGAGGATGCGGTTGCCGTCGGCATGCCCCATCACGAAATACAGCGGGCTCTCGGAAGTGAAAGTGGTCACTAAGGTCTCCTCGGTTCAGGAATTGTCGGAAGTTTGTGCGGCGCGGCGCTCACCGAGGGCAGCGAGGGCATCGGCGATATCCTTTTTGAGCGCGGGCGGAGTGAAGAGCAGGCTCTCATCCAGGGTGGTCTGCCGGTACCAGATGGTGTCCTTGCGGAACGCGGCCGCGGCGGCGGGATCCCTGGATTCGATGGCCTGCCAGACGGTGGCATAGGCGTCTGCATCATCCATGATGTCGGCGAGCGGGGTGTGCAACGAAGGGGTTCCCGGGCTGGCGGCGGGCGCCGCGGCTGCCACGTCCCACCGATGGTCACCCGATCCCACCTCAAACGACGGTGAGGCGTCCGGGAGACGGACAGCGGCGGCGGTGCCGGGCGGCACGGTGGCTTCGACCAGGATCCGGTCCCCCACCCGCTTCCAGGCCACCCGGGCAGGGCCGTACGGCGTTTCATGCGACGTCGCTGCGTGCTCCAGGCTGTCCAACGGACGGGGTGCGATGCTGAGTTTCCGGTACCCAGGCGCCGCCGGGGCCAGACCTGCTACCGTGCGGTGCATCCAGTCAGCGATGGCACCGAGGGCGTAGTGGTTGAAGGATGTCATTTCGCCGGGGTTGACGCTGCCGTCCTCCATGATGGAGTCCCAGCGTTCCCAGATAGTGGTGGCGCCCTGCGTCACCGGATACAGCCAGGATGGGCATTCAGTCTGGGTAAGCAGCCTTTCGGCAGCGTCCAGGTGGCCGGTGACGGTCAGGGCATCGGCGATGAGGGGCGTGCCCACGAACCCGGTGGCAATCCGGTAGCCGCCGAGGCGGGCCAGCTCTGCCAACCGGTCGCCGAGGGCCTGGCGCTGCGTCGGGTCCGTGCTGATGCCGAACACGAGCGCGAGCGAATACGCGGTCTGGGCGTCGGAGACCATCCGGCCCGCGGGGGTGACGTACTCGGCCAGGAAGGCGAGCCGGGTCTCCTCGGCAAGGGAGGCGTATCGTTCCTGCTCTGCGCCATGGCCGAGCACTCCGGCGGCCTGGGCCACCAGGTTCAGGGACTTAAACAGGTAGGCGCTGGCCACGATGTCACTGTGGGTGCGGGCGGCATTGGGTTTGTCCGGCGGCGCGGCCGGGTCGAGCCAGTCGCCCAGCTGCATCTGGCCCTGCCACAGACCGGAATCGTCGCTGACTTTCAGGAGCGCATCGGCCCAGTCCCGCATGCTGCTGTACTGGCGGCGCAGCAGGCCGGTGTCCCCGAAGCGCTCAAACAGGACCCATGGGACCACGGTGGCGGCATCGCCCCACGCCGCCACCGGGGAATTGAGCATCCCCAGGACGGACGGCACAATGATGGGCACCACGCCGTCGCGGTGGCCCTGTTCGAGGGTCAGGTCCTGCAGCCAGGAACTGAGGAAACCGAGAGAATCGTACAGGTAGCTGGCCGTGGGGCTGAAGACCTGGATGTCCCCGGTCCACCCCAGACGCTCGTCACGCTGCGGGCAGTCGGTGGGCAGCGCCAGGAAGTTGCCGCGCATCCCCCATAGGGCGTTCTCGTGCAGGCGGTTCAGCAGCGGGTCCGAGCATTCAAACCACCCGGTGCGGCGCATGTCGTTGTGGATCACGATGGCGGTGATCGCTGCCGGGTCAAGCTCGCCTGGCCAGTTGTCCACCTGGGCATAGCGGAAACCGTGGAAGGTGAAACGGGGCTCCCACTCCTCCTCGCCGCCACCGGCGAGGGTGTAAGTGTCCGTGGCGGCCGCCTGGCGCAGTGGGCGGAGGGAGAGTTCGCCGTCCTCGAGGACCTCGGCGTGCCGGAGCGAGATGACGTGTCCGGCGGCGCCGGAAACACGGATCCTCAGCCTGCCGACCAGGTTCTGGCCGAAATCCAGCACCGTGGCTCCGGCCGGGGTCGTCAGTACCTCAGCGACGGGCAGATTCTCGATGCGGCGCACGGGAGGCGCGGTTGCCGGGGTGGCCTCTGCCCAGCTGTTGCCGACATCGACGACGGCGGGGAGCCACCGGGCGTCGTCGAAGCCCGCGTTGGACCAGCCTGCCTCCGCGCGGCGGGCGTCGAACGCCTCACCGGCGTAGATGCCGCTGGACACCAGCGGGCCGCCAGTGCAGGCCCGCCAGGTTGGGCCGCTGGCAACAATTTCCCGCGTGCCGTCCGTGTATTCGAGGACCAGTTCCGCCTTCACGGCCGGTTGGTCCCCGTAAAAGGGTGTGGCGAAGCCGTGAAAGCCGTACTTTTCCGTGTACCAGCCACCCGCGAGCCAAATGCCGATGGCATTTGCCCCCGGCGCCAGCAGCGCTGTGACATCTGTGGTCTCGTGGTTCAGCCGGTCCCCATAGGCCGTCCAGCCCGGCTTGAGGACATGGTCATCCACCTCTGTGCCATTGATCTCGGCCTGGTAGACGCCGTGGGCTGTGGCGAACAGAGTGGCTTTGGCCAGGCCCTCCCCCACCGTGAAATCGTGCCGCAGCTGGCCTGGCCGGCCAAGCGGCTGCTCCTCTTCGGCCGCGGGCGGCAGCCCGATGGCCTCGGCCTTCCACGGCCCCTCGACAAAGCCGCCCACCAACGTCAGCGGTGCGCTCCAGTCCGTGGTGCCGCCGTCGTTCCCCGAAACCCGGACCTCCACCTGCACCTGCTCGCCCGCGGCGATGTCGCCGAAAGGCCATTCCACCAGCACCGATTCCGCGCCGTCGTGCACCGCGGATTCCACAGCTTCGCCACGAGTCAGCCGGAGTTCGGCCGCCGCCTGCACCCAACCGGTGCTTTGCGTTGCGGTGACCCAGCTGAGCCGGGGACGCGGCTCGCCAACGAACGGAGTATCCGTCCGGTACTCGGCACCTAAACGCTCGACGGCGGCCTCTTGGCGGATGGCTGACTGCGGTGTCAGGGACGTGGATGTCACGAAGGACCTTTC
>JBFGBS010000356.1:0-3242 GCA_041567475.1 Arthrobacter sp. | reverse complement strand
GCGGCGGGGAGCAGCCAGAAATCGGCGGCGGCCTCATCGCCGGCGCCAAGGGCCCGGGTCACCACGTTCCGGCGCGGGTGGGCCGCGGCCTGGGCCGGAGTGAGGTGGCCGGCATCGACCATCTCCTGCACCGCGGAGTGGTCCACGCTGATCTGGGTGAGGGTGCCGGCGCTGAAACGGTACACGCGCGAGTCGCCGATGTTCAGGACCAGCCAGTGCGGGGCTCCCGAGCGTTCGACGGCGACGAGCCCGGCGAGGGTTGTTCCGGCGCGGGACCCGGTGGCTTCGCGGATCCGTGCGTTGGCCGTCAGCAGGTGCTGCTGCACGACCCCGGCGCTGGCCTGCCGTCCGCCGCCGGGCAGTTCGGCGATCCCGGCCAGCGTCCGGACGCAAATGGCGCTGGCGACCTCGCCCGCCTCGTGTCCGCCCATTCCGTCCGCGACCGCAAAGACGGGGTCCAGGGCAATCAGAGCGTCCTCGTTGTTTTCCCGGACCAGCCCCCGGTCCGTGCCGAACCCCCAGCGCAGCGTCACAGCCCGGGCGGCGCCGCGCGCTGCGGGGGTGACGGCGTCCGGCTCTGGGTTCATAACAGTCCTAGCTGAGGTGGCGTGGCAAAAAAGATCGTGCGCGGACCGCACCCGGGAGAACGGTAACCGCAGGTCCGACTATGGCACACCCGCGGGCGGCCTGAGAACCCTGTGGTTCAGTCCAGGACCAGGCCGCGGCCGCTTCCGCGCTGCAGTTGGACGGGATGGATCTCGCCGAACCCCCGGACGTCCTCGGCCGGGCGGGGTGAGAGCACGAACCGTTCGTCCTGGTCCAGCGCCGCGGCGGTCATCGAATCCACCAGCACGGTGCCGGGATCGGCCAGTGCGGTCAGCCGGGCGGCCAAGTTCACGGTGGGACCGTAGATGTCGCCCAACCGGGACAGGATCCGGCCCCAGACCATGGCCACGCGGGCCTGGGGCAGGATTTCGTCCTCGGTGAAGGCCTGGCAGAGGGCGAGCGAAATTTCGGCGCCGGCCGCCGGGGTCTCGGCAATGTAAAGGACTTCGTCGCCGACGGTCTTGACGAGCCGGCCGCCGCCGACGGAGATGATCTCGGCGCACTTGTTTTCGAAGCGCTGCACCAGTTGGGCAAGGGTCTTTTCGTTCATCCGCCGGGACAGACTGGTGTAGGAGACAAGGTCGGCGAAGCCGACGGCCCGGGCCAGCGGCAGCGGGGCGTCGTCCTCGTCTCCCTCGCGGCCCTCCTCGCTGGAGATAAGCCCGGCCTCGGCCCGGACGGCAAGGCGCTGGACCCCGGCGTTGAGCTGGCGGCGCCACGAATACAGGAGCATCTCCTCGAGGGCGTCCACGAGCGACGGCAATTCACTGACCAGGCGTTTGCGGGCCACCGCGTCCGGCACACCCTGCTGGTGGACCAGGTCCTCGACGAGCGCCTCGATCTGCCAGACGACCATCCGGTCCGTCATTTGGCCGATGGCACGGGTGACGGAGATGGCGGCCTCTTCGGTGATTTCGCCGGCACGGACCAGGTTCACGATGCCGGTCAGGGCTGACTGGTCGCGTTCGGTGAAGGCGACGTCGTCATCGCCCAGGTTGGGGAAGCCGAGGGCCCGCCAGAGTTTGCGCGCGGACAGCAACGAAAGCCCGGCACCGGCGGCGACCTCGCGGCGTCGGAGTGTGCGTTCCCCGCCGAGCAGCCGTGTTTCGAGGGCCTTGGCAGCGAGCCGGTCCGCGGAGAGGGTCCCGGTGCTCGGCGCCGCGTCCGCTGCCGGGGAGCCCGCCGCGGCAGCGCGGGCAGGTTCGTCCGGGTCGGCCAGGGTTTCGAGGACGGCCGCCTCGAGGGTGGCGTTTTCGACGACCGCGTCCGGCTCCGGTGCCGGCCCGTCATGCACGAGGCCGTGGACCTCCTGCTCGACATCTTCAGCGTTCATCTCATCCACCTTCTCTCGTCTCTCGTCGCCTGGTGTGGTTCGTTAGTGCTCCGCAGAGCGTCGGTTCCGTCACTCCCGCCGCGCGGAAGCGCGTTGATCGCCTCCTGCAGGAAGATCCGGAAGGTGCCGACTTCGGGGACGTCCGGAATGACGGCCCGGATGGGGTACCCGGTATCCAAGGATATATTCCCGGATCGAAATATGCGTTGGAGCAACGTCTGCTCCACCTCGATATCGCGGACTGCGGCCAGATACACCTGCTGGTCCCGGCGTCGTAACATGCCGTAACGGGCAACTAACCGCTGGCTCGTCAGCGTGTAGTGCGTACCGTGCCAACTCAAAAAGCGGGGCAGGCAGTAGCCCAGGATGACCCAGGCCGCCAGGGCGGCGCAGCCCGCCAGCAGCCAGACGTCCCAGTCCCGGGTGATAAGGGGCACCAGCTTGGCAGGGCCGCCGGTGTGGATCCAGGCGCTGGCGTAGGCCCCGGCGGCGGCAAGCAGAACCACAACGAGCGCCGGAGCCACGAGGGCCCGGGGCTGGGGCCGGGTCACGACAATCACTTGCTCTCCCGGCAGGAGGTCTTTACGCATAACCGCTCTCGGCACCGGGCGGCGCCCAGGGGCGCAGGTGCACGATGTCCCCGGCGGTCACCACGTGCTCATGATCGGCGGAGTCGACCACCAGGAGCGATCCATAGTCATCGAGCCGTGTGGCATGGCCGATGATTTCGTGGTCGCCGGGCAACTGGGCACGGACCTGTTGGCCCAGGGTGGTCAGCGCGGCCTCGACGCGTTTGTGCAGCGGGCCGCCGCCGGCCATCCCGGCGGCCGGATCGCCGTCGGCGTTGCAGAAGCTGCGGTACAGCGCGGCGAAGCGGGACAGGTAGCTCTTGAGCAGCGCCGTGCGGTCCACCGTGGCGGGGTTTTCCAGCAGCACGGAGGTGGCGGTGGGGACCGGCAGTTCCGCCTCGGTGAGGGTGACGTTCAGCCCGGTGCCAAGGATCACCGGCGGGGCGGCGCCGTCGCCCATCGGGCCGAGCTGCGCGAGGATGCCGGCGACCTTCCGGCCGCGCACCAGGACGTCATTGGGCCACTTGAGTTCGGCCGGGATGGCCGCCGTCTCCAGCAGGGCCTCCCGCAGGGCAAGGGCCGAGAGCAGGGACAGCCAGGAGTAGCTGTGGGTGGGCAGCGGACGGCCCTCGGCGTTGACCGGCCGGAGCACGAGCGAGACGGAGACGGAACTGCGCGGCGGGGCTTCCCAGCGGCGGTCCAGCCGGCCGCGGGCGGCGCTCTGGTGCTCGGCG
>JBFGBS010000355.1:0-3250 GCA_041567475.1 Arthrobacter sp. | reverse complement strand
TCCAGCAGGCCATGCTGAAACAAATGGATCCGGCGACCCTGCTGACCAAGTTCGAGGACATCGCCCAGGCCGGGACCCAGGTGGTGGACTCGAATATCTCGGCCAGCCAGCTCGGCAGCTTCGTTGATCTTGCCCTCAAAGCCAAAGGCCAAGGAGTGGACCGGTTGACGATCGGTCCCCCGGATTTCGATGCCTCGTTCTCAACAATCCCGGATTTTGACGTGATCCACGCCCGGGTCCAGGCACTTCTGAACGGCACGCCGGCAGCGGGCTCCCCCGCGGCCGACGCCGGCCCGGAGCCCGCGGCCCCGGCCCCCGCGCCGGCCGCGCCCGCGACGGACGGCGGGGCAGCAGCGGACCCGCAGGAGTCGGCGTCGGACTTCACCCCGGTGACGACCACCCCGGAGGGCGAACCGATCACCCGGGAAATGCTCAACGAATTCAAGCGTTACGGTGACGAGCAGTCGATCCGCAACCTCGTGGCCACCAACGGCCAGTGCGCGCCGCTCTGAGACCTGGTTCGACCGCCTGCCTGGACGTGACCGCTGTTCCCTGAACTGAAAAGGATCTGCCCATGTACGAACTGCACAACGTTCTCCGGCCGTACGCCTGGGGATCGACCACGGCAATCGCCGGACTGCTGGGGAGGCCCGCTTCGGGCGGGCCGGAGGCTGAACTGTGGATCGGCGCGCATCCGGATTCGCCGTCCGCCGTTGTGCAGCCGGTCGTCGCCGGCGGAGCCGAAGAGCTGGGGCTCGACGAGCTGATCGCCGCGGACCCGGAACACCATCTGGGTGCTGCCAGCATCGCCGAATTCGGGCCCCGCCTGCCGTTCCTGCTGAAGATCCTGGCCGCCGAGAGCCCGCTGTCGCTGCAGGTTCACCCCACCCTTGACCAGGCCCGGGCAGGATTCGCCCGGGAAGAGGCTGCCGGGATCGACCCCGCGGACCCGGCGCGCAATTACAAGGACGACAACCACAAGCCCGAGATGATCCTGGCGCTGACCCCGTTTGAGGCGCTGTGCGGATTCCGGCCGGCTGCGGAGTCCCGCCAGGTCTTTGAGCATCTTGTGGCATGCTTCGAGCTCGCCGGACTCGAGCTCCCGCCGCTGCTCCCCCGCCTCGTGGCGGACCTCTCCGCGGCAGACGAGCCGGCGGCACTCCGGTCAGCTTTCGAGCGGCTGCTTGCCGGCGGGCAGGACGTCACGGACGCCACCGCCGCGGTGACGGCGGCGTTGGTGTCCGGGGCGCCGATGGCCGGCCACACGGCGGCGCTTTCCACGGCCGTTGACCTCAACAGCCAATACCCCGGGGATCCCGGGGTGCTCATCTCGCTGCTGCTGAACCGGATCTCGCTCGAGCCCGGGCAGGCCGTCTACCTGCCGGCCGGCAACGTCCACGCGTACCTGCACGGACTTGGGGTCGAGGTGATGGCGTCCTCGGACAACGTGCTCCGCGGCGGCCTGACCCCGAAGTTCATCGACGCCGCTGAACTGCTGCGGACCGTCGCCTTCGAAGCCGTCGGCGTGCCGTTGCTGGACCCGGCGACGTCGGGGCTGGGCCAGGAGCTCTTCCGGCCGCCATTCCGGGAATTCCAGCTGCAGCGGGTGGAACTGTCCCCCGGGGCCGATCCTGTTCCGCTGGCGCAGTCCGGCGCTGCGGTCATCATCGTGGTCTCCGGGTCGGTGCTGCTTGACTCTCCGAAGGGCGATCTTCGGCTGGACCGGGGCGCGAGCGCCTTCCTGCCCGCAGCCGAAGCCCCGGTCAATGTCCATGCCGTCTCCGGCGCCACCGCACCCGCGCTGGCGTTCTCCGTCACTACCGCACTGGACTGATATTTTGGACTTCTTCCTGCAGGGCCCGGAGTGGGCCGCTTTCCAGCGCGACCTGGGCCGGACGGTCTACGAACAGTCCGGCCCGGGCTGGAGCTTTCTGGCCGTGGTGGAATCGAACCCGGCCGGGAAGCTGCTGTATGCCCCGTACGGTCCCGTCGCGGAGTCCCTTGAGGCGTTCGACGCCGCACTGGCAGCCCTGACGGACCTGGCCCGCAGCTGCGGGGCCGTGTTCGTCCGGATTGAACCGGCCAGTGCCGGCTTCGACGCGGCCGGGGCCGATGCCGTGCTCCGGAGCCGTGGCCTGCGCCCGGCACCGGCGAACCAGCAGCCCGAGCTCAGCTGGATCGTGGACCTGGACCGCGAACTCAAGGACATCCTGGCCGACATGAAGCCGGCCAACCGGAACCTCTACCGGAACATCCATAAGAAAGGCGTGACCTTCCGGTCCAGCCAGGATCCGGCGGACGTTTCGGTGCTGCTGGACTTCCTGCATATGACCGCGGCACGCAACGGGTTCAAGCCCCAGAGCGATGAATACCTCCGTCAGGTTGCCCGTTCACTGATGCCGGCCGGAGCCGCGACACTCTTCATCGCCGAACTTGAAGGCACCCCCATCGCTGCCGCGCTGGCCTACGACTCCGCGGACACCAGGACCTATGCGCACGCGGCGCTCGATGACACGCACCGCAAGCTCAGTGCCGGCATTCCGCTGCTCGTCACGCTCATCGCCGACGCCCGCGACGCGGGACTCAAGCATGTTGATCTGTGGGGCGTGGCCCCCGCGGACCAGCCGGAGCACAAGTGGGCCGGTTTCACGGCGTTCAAGAAGTCCTTTGGCGGCCGGGAGGTCGCCTACCCCGGTACGTGGGACCTTCCGGTCCGGAAGGTCCGCTATGGCGCCTACCAGCTGGTCCGGGCCGGCGCCCAACTGGCCAAAAAGGCAGTGCAGGCGCTGCGGGCCCGGCTGCGCCGGCCACAGCAGGGTTAGGCGCCGCGGGCCCGGCACAGTACAGCTAGACGCCGGCGGCGTGCCGCTGCGCGGCGTAGGCGCTGGCCACCATGTCCTCCACGGAATGCCGCATCACCCAGTCCAGGTCGCGGGCCGCCAACGCGCCGTCCGCGACGATCCGGTCAGGATCCCCCGCCCTCCGCGGGGCGATCTCCGGTTCGAAATCGATGCCCGTCACCTGCGCCACGGCCGTCATGATCTGGCGCACGGAGAGCCCGTCCCCGGACCCGAGGTTGTAGATGCGTTCCAGCGGCAGCCCCGCGGCCAGGCTTTGCGCCGCGGCCACATGGGAGGTCGCCAGATCAGCAACGTGGACGTAGTCGCGCACGCAGGTGCCGTCGGGAGTGTTGTAGTCCGTCCCGTAGATGCGGGGGGTCTGTCCGGAGGTCAGCGCCCGCAGCACGAGG
>JBFGBS010000354.1:0-3252 GCA_041567475.1 Arthrobacter sp. | reverse complement strand
CTCCGCGGGCCAGGCGGTCGGCGACGTATTCAAAGAATCGTTCGCTGCGGTTGGCGCGGGTCCAGATCAACGACCCCGGCTCGGCACGGCCGGCTTCCTGGAGCGGCACCTGGGCCCGCATCCGGGCCAGGCGATCGGCATTCACGCGTCCCTCGACCAGTGCCGCAGTAATGTCCCAGGCCTTCGCGATCACCCGGTCGGTGCGCTCTGCCTCGCTTAGCCGCTGGGAGAAAGCCACAAAGCTCCACAGATGGGACTCGGCTCGGACCTCGTAGACTGCGTCGCCCCGGCCTTGGGCGTCAACATCAAAATAGGTGCGCTCGATCTGCCAGCCGGCTCGCACGGCTCGGCGGATCATTGAGCGGATAAAGCTGTGCCGGGTCGCCCGGGCGCCGCCCATGTCCACCGGATCCATCACGGTGTCTGAGGGGCGCAGCTTCGGCTGCGTGGTCATTCCAAGGCCTTTGGTCAGCACAGGCGCGGTCACGACGCACGTCCCTGCGGTGTGACGCGGACGTAGGCGGTCTTGGTCTGGGTGAAGAAGTCTGCAGCCACATCGCTGTTTTGTTCGCGCGGGGCCGGGAAGGAGGAATCGCGGAGCCCGCCGAACGGCGCATGGACCTCGGAGCCGGTGGACGGTGCATTGACTTTGATCAGGCCGGCGACCACCTCGTTGAGGCAGCGGCGGATCGCGTGCTCGTCGCTGGTGAAGACCGATGCGGTCAGGCCGAAGTCGGTGGCGTTGGCCAGCGTGATGGCTTCGTCAAGGGTTCCGACACGCATGAGCGTCACGATCGGTCCGAAAACCTCTTCGTGGGTGATGGTCAAGGCATCGGTGCCGGCCAGCAGCGTGGGGCGTACGTAGTGTCCCGGAGCATCCGGTACGGAGCCTTGGGCCAGCACCGTTGCACCTTCGGCCCGGGCCTGTGACAGCGCGGCTTCGATGTCGCGGCGGGCGCGGTCTGAGACGACCGGGCCCATGTAGGAGGTTGCCGCGGTTCCCGGGCCCGAGACCAGCGAACTGACCAGGGGCACCAGGGCTTCAACCAAGCGGTCATGGACGTCTCCGACGGCGATGATGCGGCGGGTGGCAGTGCACTTCTGGCCGGTGCTGCTCATGGCTGCTGCCACGATGGCGGACGCGGCACTGGCGACATCCGCATCCGGCATAACGATGGCGGCATTGTGCCCGCCCAATTCCATTTGCAGTTTGGCGCCGCGCAGCACCACGCGTTCGCGGATCTGGTGGCCCACCTGGACGGAACCGGTGAACGTCACTGCGGCGATGTCCTTGTGTTCGACCAGGCTTGAGCCCAGGGAACCCGGCCCCAGGACCAGGTTCAGGACTCCGGCGGGAACGCCGGCCTCGACGAGAATCTCGGCGAAAGCCAAGGCCACGGCCGGGGTGTCGCTGGCGGGCTTCCAAACGACGGTGTTGCCCCAAAGCAGCGCAGGCGCGATCTTCCAGGCCGGGATCTGCAGCGGGAAGTTCCAGGGGGTGATGACCCCCACCACGCCCACCGGGCGGCGGATGGTACGGACCAGTTCGTCGGCATTGCCGGACGGGTAGGTGACGCCGTCGGCGCGGCGGGCCGAGCCGGCCTGGTAGTACAGGGTCTCTACGGTGGCGCCGACCTCGCCGCGGGAATCCGCGAGGGTCTTGCCCTGTTCACGGGTCATCAGCACGGCGATGTCTTCGCTGCGCTCCTCCAGGAGTTGCGCTGCACGCCGCAGCACGACTCCGCGGCCCAGGATTCCGACGCGGTCCCAGCCGGCCAGTGCGGCTCGGGCGGCGGCGATGGCTGCTTCGAGCGTCTGCGTCGTGGCTGTTGCATAGCGGGCAACCAGTTCCCCGGGGTCGGCGGGGTTGAAGCTTCGGGCTTCCTCGCCGGTTGCACTGTCCCACTGGCCGTTGATGAGCTGTTTAAGTTCGAGCGTCTGGGTGGTTGTGGTGGTCACGATGTGGTTCCTGTCTTCTTGCTGCGGGTCGTCGCGGTGTGCCGATTCTGTGATCCACACTACGTCGATCGGTTATCACAGAGAAGTATTTATTGCCTATCGACTCATAAGCAGAGACACTTAGTTCTTATGGAACTGAGACAGCTTCGCTACTTCATCGCCGTCGCCGAGGAGATGCATTTCAACCGGGCAGCAGCACGCCTGCACATTGCCCAGCCGGCGCTGAGCCAGCAGATCCAACGCCTGGAAAGAAACCTGAAAACCCAGCTCTTCGTCCGGACCACCCGCTCGGTGGAGATCACCGACACGGGTCGCGTGCTTCTTGAGGCAGCCCGCCGGGTGGTCTCGGAAGCGGAGCGCGCAGAAAGCCAGGTGCAGCTGGCTACGCGCGGCAGCACGGGGCTTCTCCGGGTGGGTTTTGTCAGCTCCGCCGCCTTGTTCCTGCTGCCGGGCATGGTCAACCGGATGCACGAGCAGTGGCCGCAGGTGCAGTTCCAGCTCCAGGAGAACACCACCGAACGTCAGATCCAGGCGGTTCTGGATGGCCAATTGGATGTCGGGATCGTCAGGGAAATCGAACCCATTGAGGGCCTTCATGTCACCGCACTGAGGCGGGAACCGCTGATCGTCGCGGTTCCGCAGTCCCACCCCTTGGCTCAACAGGCCAGCCTGCCGCTGAAGGAGCTCGCCGGGGAGAAGTTCGTGGTCTTCCCGCGCCATCAGGTCTCGCGGCTTTACGACCTGATTTCCGCCCTGTGCATCCATGCCGGGTTCCACATCCGGGTCGCCCAGGAAGCCATCCAGTTCCCGACCATCCTGGGGCTCGTGGCGGCCCGCACCGGGATCGCCATCGTCCCGGAGTCGCTTCGCGCACTGCAGATCCCCGGCGTGGCCTATCTGAACTTGACCGACGACGCGGCCTATTCACAGGTCTCGCTGATTTGTGCCGAGGGTCGGCAGCATTCCGCGCTCGTGGAACGCTTCACGGAAACCGGTGACGCCTGACACCGGCTAGCAGCAGGATGGCGGAAGCGGGCCCCCGGCACGATTGCCGGGGGCCCGCTTGTCGATGAATGGTGGGACCGGTGCGCGTGCTTAGGCCCGCACGCCGCGTGGTGTCCGGTCAAGAACTCCCTGCTCCATTGCCATGCGCCGGACGAACGCCGGGGCCGCAAACAAGGACGGCAGCATAATGAAGCCCACGGGAATCGACGTGATAACGATGAATGACTGCAGCGCGCTGATCCCGCCATCACCGATCGAGATCAGCACGGCGGCTGCTACCCCCATGGT
>JBFGBS010000353.1:0-3254 GCA_041567475.1 Arthrobacter sp. | reverse complement strand
CCGGCTCGGTCACCGGCATCTACACCGTGCTGGTCGACGGCGATGACCACAACGAACCGATCGCCGACGCCGCCCGCTCGATCCTGGACGGGCACGTGGTGCTGGACCGGAAGCTCGCCGTCACCGGTCATTTCCCCTCGGTGGATGTGCTGGGCTCGATCTCCCGCGTGTCCTCGAAGGTCAACACCCGCCAGCACCTGGAGGCCGCGGCGTCGCTGCGCCGGGTCCTCGCTGCACGCAAAGCCGCCCAGGACCTGATCGACGTCGGCGCCTACCAGACCGGCACCAACCCGCTGGTGGACGCGGCCCTGGTCCACGAACACGACGTCAGCGCCTTCCTGCAGCAGCGCATGGAAGAATCCACCGGCCACCCCGAGTCCTGGCAGCGGCTCGGACACCTCACCTCGATCCTGGGAGCAGCGACATGAACCGTGAATTCTCGCTGGCGGGCCTCCTGCGGCTTCGCCAGATCCAGCAGGACCAGGCCGCCTCGGGCCTTGCCCGGGCCAGGTCACGCTCGGCGTCCGTGCGGGCCCGTGAAGCGGCCGCCCGCCGCGACCTCTCGCTGGCCGACGACGAAATCACCAGTTCCGCGTCGCTGCGGGCCATCGCGGCCGCCCGGTCCTCGTCGCACAGCATGCTCGCCGACCTGCAGGGCCTGACCGCCGTCGTGGCGCAGGAAGAGGATGCCGCCCGCGAGGCCTTCACCACGGCCCGCAGACTCTCCGTCGGGCTGGAAAAACTCCAGGCCCGGCACGCCGCGGACCTGCTCAGTGCCGACCTGAGCGCGGAGCAGTCCGCCCTCGATGAAATCGCCTCGACCACCTGGCACCGGGATGAACGGAGCGTGACGCCATGAGCATGACTGAGGCGATCGGCCGGATGCAAAGCATCCAGTCCATGATTGCGGAACTGAGCCGTCCCGCCGCCACGGACAGCGCCGCCGCGTTGAAGACCGCCGCGTCGTCGCTCTCGACGGCCGCGGGAAGCGGAGACGCGGACACCTTCACCCAGGCGCTGACCGCGGCCCTGGGCGGGACCGCGGCCACGGATCTGGACTCCCTCACGAGCAAGCTGGGCCTGGGCGGGATCACCGGGATCGCGGCGGCAACACCCGTCACCCGCACGGCCGCCGTTGCTCCCGGCGCCGCCACCGGGAACGACGTGGTGGCTGCGGCGAAAAAGTACATCGGCGTGCCGTACGTCTGGGGCGGCACCAACCCCGCCACCGGCATGGACTGCTCCGGCTTCACCCAGCGCGTCTTCAAAGACCTCGGCGTGGACATTCCCCGCGTCGTCAGCGACCAGATGCACAAAGGCACCCCCGTCGCGTCCCTGGCCGAGGCCAAGCCCGGGGACCTGCTGGTGAGCTTCGGCGGCAACCACATCTCCATCTACCTGGGCAACGGCAAAGCCATCGACGCCCCGGTCCCGGGCAAAACCATCCAGATCCGGGACGCCTGGGAGCAGCACTCCAACCTGACCTCCATCCGCCGCATCGTGCCGGCGGGGGCGTCATGACGGCGGCGGCGATGGACCTGGGCGCTGCCCTGGCCACCCCGGCAGCCCCGGCAGCGGCCGGTGCAGGGCGGGGTGCCGCGCGCACGCAGGCCGGGGACCCCGGCGCCGAGACGTTCGACGCCGTGCTGACGAACCTGCAAGGTCAGGCGGCCCCGCAGGGAGCCGCGTCCGGCACGGCCCAGCGCGGAACCTCCGACTCAGCTGCCTCCGACGCCGCCGCGCCCTCCGCGGCGCCCGCTGAGAAGGACGAGCACGACGGCGGGACTACTGAGTCAGCCACGGCACCGGCTACCGTCTCGGCTCCTGTGACGGCTACTGTGACGGCTACTGTGATGGCTACTGCGGGTACGGCGTGGACCGCCGCCGCTTTGAACCGCTCCGCCGCGGAACCCGACGCCTCTGCTACCTCTGATGCCAGCGGTTCCGCGACAGTGCCCGCCGGACAGGCTCGTCCGGCGCCACCCGCGCCGACCGCATCAGGGACAGCGAAGCCGATGGAACCGATGCAGGCTGCGGCAACGGGACACGTCCCCGGTCCCGCGACCGTGGCGTCGGCGACTGCCGCGGACCAGGAAGCCATGCCGGTTGCCGCGCCGGCCGCCGTCGTTGCCGGGCAGGTCGCAGACACACCAGCAGGTGCTGGCCCGGCGGTTGCCGGGCAGCACACCGGTACGCCGCTTCCCGCGGCATCCACCACTGCTGCCACCGCCCCGGCGGCAGCCGCGCCGACCCCTGACCGGGCAACTGACCGGGCAACTGAACAAGCGCCCCAGCCAGCCACTCAACACGCCGCGCAACGATCTGCCGAGCCGCTGCCCGTCCGCGGACTTGAGCAGATCGCACCTGACCGGATCGCATCTGGACAGATCACGCTTGGACAGATCGCACCGGGACAGATCGCGCTTGAGCAGGCTGTGCCGGAACGGACCGCCACTGCCGAGGCGCCCGCCGGTGCCGCACCCGCCGCCGTCGCGGGCGTCGCCCAGCAGCCCGCTGCTGCCGGCACCTCAGGTGCCCCGCCCGCAACGCCCGCCAGCCCGGGGACCTCCGCGCCGCTGACACCGCAGCTCGCCAAGCCGCTCTTCACCCTGGCCAACGCGGCCCCCGGCGAGCACGTCATGACCCTCAGGGTCAGCCCGGAGGACCTGGGACCGCTGACGGTCCGGGCGCACATTGACGCCTCGGGGGTCCGGATCGAGCTCTTCGCCGTAGGCGACGCGGGACGGGAAGCCGTCCGGGGGATCCTGCCCGAGCTGCACAAAGAACTTGCCGACGCCGGCTTCGGCGCCAACTTACAACTCTCGGACCGGAACGCTCCGGCGGACACCGGCCCGGGAAGTAACCGGGACGGCGCCGCGCGGCAGAACCTTCCGGGCAGCGATCCCCAACCGGACAGCCCGGGCGAGGGCCGCCGCAACGGATCCGGCGAAACGCGCAACCGGTGGGACAACCCTGCCGACGCAAACGCCCGCCCCGCCGAGGTCCTCGACGGCTCCCAGACCACCCTCAACATCCTTGTCTGACACGAAGGAACGCAACCCATGACGATCCAGCCCATCGCCTCACCCTCCATCGCGGCCGACGCCGTCGCAGCCGCCGCATCGACGGCCGGCCAGTCCTCCGGCGTCGCCCGGGAGGCGAAGCAGACCATGGACTCCGACGTCTTTATGTCGCTCCTGGTGACCCAGCTCAAGAACCAGAACCCCAGCGCCCCCATGGACACCAACGAAATG
>JBFGBS010000352.1:0-3265 GCA_041567475.1 Arthrobacter sp. | reverse complement strand
CGGGACCAGCGCACCGAGGTGAGCCACAGTCCAATGATGATGCCGGCAAGGATGCAGAGCGCGTAGGCGTGGATGCGCAGTTCCCCCCACGGCAGCGGGATGTCGAATCCGGACCAGTCAGGGCTCGGAATGCTCGCGGGAACCATCGCCGCCGCGTGGAGGACTGCCTGCATTGTTTACGCTTCTTCCCTGGTGAGGCCGGTGCTGAGGTCTTTCGTCAGGGATGCTACCGCGTCAACGCCGCCCTCGCCGATCGCCGCGACGAGCGCGGTGCCCACGATCACGCCGTCGGCGTAGGCCGCTATTTCGCGGACCTGGTCGGCGTTGGAGACGCCGAGGCCCACGCAGACGCGTTCCGCCCCCGCGGCATGTGCCGCAGCGACGACTTCCTTAGCTGCCGAACTCACCGAGGTGCGGGCCCCGGTGACGCCCATGATGGAGACGGCGTAGACGAACCCGCGGCTCGCCTCCACGGTGCGGCGCATCCGTGCCGGTGTGGAGGACGGCGCTACGAGGAACACCCGGTCCAGTCCGTATTTGTCCGAGGCGGCCATCCATTCGGAGGCCTCGTCCGGAATCAGGTCAGGGGTGATGAGCCCGGCCCCTCCGGCCTCGGCCAGACGGCGGGAGAATTCGTCGACGCCCATCCGGACCACGGGGTTCCAGTAGGTCATGACCAGGACGGCCGCGTCGGTCCGGCTCGTGATGCCGCGGACGACGTCGAAGACCTGGGCGACGTGGAAGCCGTTGGCGAGGGCCTCTGTGGTGGCCTTCTGGATGACCGCCCCGTCCATGACCGGATCGGAATACGGGATGCCGACCTCGATCAGGTCGGCGCCGTTTTCGGCGAGGGCGATGCCGGCGGCGATGGTCTCTTCCACGCTGGGGTAGCCGGCGGGCAGGTAGCCGATCAGGGCGGCGCGGCCCTGTGCCTTGGCGCGGTCGATTGCGGCGGCGGACTTACTCAGGCCCGGGTTGGCCGTGTGCTGGTCGGTGCCGGCATCAGCGGTGTTCACAGTTTTTCTCCCTCTTGGGCGATCACGGATTCGGGCGAGCCTTCGTCCAGCAGGTTGAACCATTCCGCGGCCGTGGCCACGTCCTTGTCGCCGCGACCGGAGAGGTTCACAACGATGATCTTGTCCGAGGCGTCGCCTTCGGCGGCCATCCGCTGGCCGACCTTCATGGCCCCGGCCAGGGCGTGGGCGGACTCGATCGCCGGGATGATGCCCTCGGTGCGGCAGAGGATGCGGAAGGCGTCCATGGCCTCACGGTCGGTGATGGGCTCATAGCTCACGCGTCCGATGTCCGCGAGGTAGGCATGCTCGGGTCCGACGCCCGGGTAGTCCAGGCCGGCCGAGATGGAGTGCGACTCGATGGTCTGCCCGTCATCGTCCTGCATGAGGTAGGACCGCGCACCGTGCAGCACGCCGGGCTTGCCGAGGCTGATGGTGGCGGCGTGGCGTCCGGTCTCGACGCCGTCGCCGCCCGCCTCGAAGCCGTAGATCTTGACCGAGGAATCATCGAGGAACCCGTGGAAGAGACCGATCGCGTTGGAGCCGCCGCCGATGCAGGCGCACACCGCATCCGGCAGCCGTCCGGTCTGCTCCAGGATCTGCTCGCGGGCCTCATCGCCGATCACCTGGTGGAAGTAGCGGACCATGGCCGGGAAGGGGTGGGCGCCCGCGGCGGTGCCGAGCAGGTAGTGGGTGCTGTCCACGTTGGCGACCCAGTCGCGGAGGGCGTCGTTGATGGCGTCCTTGAGCGTCTGGGAACCACTGGTGACCGGGATGACCGTGGCGCCCAGGAGTTCCATCCGGGCCACGTTCAGCGCCTGCCGGCGGGTGTCCTCGGCCCCCATGTAGACCACGCATTCCAGACCCATCAGGGCCGCGGCGGTGGCGCTGGCCACGCCGTGCTGTCCGGCGCCGGTCTCGGCGATGACGCGCGTTTTGCCCATCCGCTTGGCCAGCAAGGCCTGGCCAAGGACGTTGTTGATCTTGTGGGAGCCGGTGTGGTTCAGGTCCTCGCGCTTGAGGAAGACCCGGGCGCCGCCGCAGTGTTCGGCGAAGCGTTTCGCTTCCGTCAACAGCGAGGGCCGGCCCGCGTAGGACTTGTTCAGCTCAAGGATCTGGGCGGTGAATTCGGGATCGTCTTTGGCCTCGTTGAAGGTCGCTTCAAGCTCATCCAGCGCGGCGATCAGGGATTCGGGCATCCACCGGCCGCCGTAGGATCCGAAGTAGGGTCCCGGGGCGTTACGCAGCGACGTCTCGCCGTCCAAAAAGGCATCCACGGTGTTTTCATCCGAGTTGGCTGCTGGCGCATCGACCATCAGTATCACCATCCTGTTCCACTGCTGTTGCTGTAAATTCTCTGATCCCCGAGGGGACGCGTCCGGTCACGGCGGTGTGCCGGGCACACCGCCGTGTGATGTCAGATGCGGGCTGCGATTTCCTGTGCTCCCGCGGCCATGAACTCGGCGATGCGTTCGCGCGGCGTGGCGTCGCTGACGAGGGCTTCGCCGACCAGGATTGCGTTGGCGCCCTGCGCGGCGTAGTCGCGGACGTCGGCGGCGTTGCGTACGCCGGATTCGGCGACGATGAGGGCGCCGGCCGGGATGCTTCCGGCGAGCCCGGCGAAGACCGAACGGTCGACGTCGAGCGTCTTGAGGTTGCGCATGTTGACCCCGATGATGCGTGCCTCCGCGGCAATGGCGCGTTCGACTTCTTCGGCCGTATGCGTCTCCACGAGCACGTTCATCCCGAGTTCATGGCTAAGTGCGCTGAATTCCTGGAGTTGCGCGTCGGACAGCGAGGCGACGATCAGCAGGATCAGGTCCGCGCCGTGGGCCCGGGCCTCCCAGATCTGGTACTCGTCCAGCATGAAGTCCTTGCGCAATAGCGGGATGTCCACGGCCGCACGGACGGCGTCCAGGTCGGCCAGCGAGCCCTTGAACCGGCGCTGTTCGGTCAGGACGCTGATGACCGCTGCTCCCCCGGCTGCGTACTCCACGGCCAGGGATGCCGGATCCGCGATCCCGGCCAGGTCGCCCTTGGACGGGCTCCGCCGCTTGATTTCGGCGATGACCTTTAGTTCATCCCGCTGCGCCAGGGGTCCGCCGAGCGCCGCCCAAGCGTCGCGGGCCGGAACGGCAGCCGCAGCACGGTCCTTCAGTTCTGCCAAGGAGACGAGCCGCTGCCGGGCCTCCATATCCTCCTTGACACCGGCGTTGATGTCGTCGAGAACGCTCACGCCTAGTGGCCGGAAT
>JBFGBS010000351.1:0-3268 GCA_041567475.1 Arthrobacter sp. | reverse complement strand
TCGTCGCGGGGCGGGATGGAGGTCCCGGCGGTGTCGCCGCCGTCGATCACGAATTCCGCGCCCGTGACGAAGGACGACTCATCCCCGGCCAGATACACGGCGAGGTCGGCCACCTCCCGGGGCTGGCCGATCCGGTGGACCGGCATCTGCCCGAAGTCGAACGCCATGCCGGCCGTCATGGGGGTTTCGATGACGCCGGGGTGGATCGAATTGACCCGGATGCCCATGTCGCCAAGGTCCAGGGCAGCCGACTTGGTCAGGCCACGGACGCCGAACTTCGACGCCGTATACCCGGCGATCTGGGCGTAGCCGCGGAGGCCGGCGATCGAGGAGACGTTGATGATGGATGCGGCACCGGACCGGGACAGGGCCGGCACGGCGGCTTTGATGCCGTTGAAGACCCCGGTGAGGTTGACGTCGATGATCCGGGCCCACTCGTCGTGGGGGTATTCATCGACCCGGCCGAAGGTCACGATCCCGGCGTTGTTGACCAGGATGCTGAGACCGCCGAAAGCGTCCACGGCCTCCTGCACCGCCGCGTCCCAGTCGGCCGGCTTCGTCACGTCCAGGTGCACATACCGGGCGGCGTCGCCGAGGCCGGCGGCGAGTTCCCCGCCGTCCTCGTCGAGGACGTCGCCGACGACGACCCGGGCACCCTCCTCGGTCATCCGCAGTGCCATGGCGGCCCCGATGCCCCGGGCCCCGCCGCTGATAAGTGCCACTTTCCCGTCCAACCGTGCCATGGCCTTGCCCTTTCCGGATCGCTGTCCCGGCTTTGATCAGGGGTGCAGTGCAACGTACAGCCGGGGGTTCACTTCCAGCATTCCCCCCGGGCGCCGCCGTGTGCAGGGCCGATGGACTCTAAACCGCAATCTTCGGAAAGCGGCACGAACGTGCCGCAACCATCCTGTTAGGACGGACCGCCGCGCGGGTAGACTCAAAGCAGCCGAAGAAACGGCGCGTTCGTGCCGGTTTCGCCGTAATCCTGGGAGGAACGTGTGGCTGATGCATTTCCGGACCGGCTTGCCGCGGAGGTGTCCGCCCGGCGCCGGGCCCTCCGCCTCACCCAAAGCGACGTGGCCGGACTCGCCGGGGTATCCGAACGCTTCATCAGGTCCGTAGAGCGGGGGAAGGCGAGCGTCCAGCTCGACTCCGTACTGGCGCTCCTGGGTACGCTCGGACTGGAGCTGCAGCTGAGTCCCCGCCCCAGCACCGCGGTACAGGGAAGCACCCGCGCGCAGCCGCCGCCGGACCCGCACCCCGGGAATCCCAGGGAGGGCCGGCGTTGACCCACCGCATCGCGGATGTCTATAAGGCCGGCGTGTTGGCGGCCCGGCTGGAACGCTTCGGCGGCGGCACCAAGTTCAGCTACCTGCCCGCCTACCTTGCGGCAGGCGGGCCCGCCGTCGCCAGTTCCCTGCCGTTGTCCGGAGAACCGGTGTTCTCCGGGGCCGGGGCGGCGCCGCCGTATTTCACCGGGCTGCTGCCGGAGGGGCGGCGGCTCAATGCGCTGCGCCGGTCGGTGAAGACCAGCGTGGACGATGAACTGTCGCTGCTGATCGCGGCCGGCGCCAACCCGGTGGGAGACGTGCAGATTGTGGGCCGCGGCGAACTGCTGGACCCTGACGAGCATGCGGTCGAGCTTGATCCGAAGTCACCCGCGGATTTCGACGCGCTGCTGGGGGATTCGGGGCTGATCGACCCGGTGGCCCTGGCGGGAGTGCAGGACAAGCTCTCCGCCGGGATGATTTCGGTGCCGGTGGCGCGCGCGGACCGGCGTTACATCCTTAAGCTCAACGCGCCCGATTTCCCGCACGTGGTGGAGAACGAGTTCGTGATGTTCAGGCACGCGGCCCGGCTGCGCATTCCGCTGAGCCGGGTACACCTGATCCGCGACGTCGCGGCCCGGCCGGGGCTGCTCGTGGAGCGTTTTGACCGCATTCCCGCCGCGGAGCGTGAGCCGGGCGGCGCGCCGGGTGCGGTGCGGCGGCTCGCCGTCGAGGACGGGGCCCAGGTGCTGGGGCTGTACCCGGCGGACAAATACAACATCGGGTACGGGCAGGTCTGCCAGGCCCTCGCGGCACACTGCGCGGCGCCCCTGCCGGCGCTTCGGAACCTGGCGATCCAGGCCGTCTTCGCCTGGTTGAGCGGCAACGGGGACCTGCATGCCAAGAACGTCTCCATGGTGCAGCAGCCCTCGGGGGAATGGTTTGTCGCCCCCGTGTACGACATCCCCTCCACCGTGGTCTACGGGGACAAAACACTTGCCCTCACCCTGGGCGGCAAACGGACCGGCATCTCGCGGAAGCACTTCCTGGGCTGGGCGGCCGGTCTGGGACTGAGCCAGCGCGCAGCGGCGCAGGCCCTGGAGCTCGGGCTGAAGGCCACCGGGCCGTTGGTGGCGGAACTGGAGGCGGGCACGGCCTTCCGGGGCACCGCGCCGGGAGCCGGCGACGTCGGAGCAGCGCCTTTTTCGGCGATGGTCACCCGTGACTGGATCAAGGAGCTCAAGCACCGGCGCCGGCTGCTGGAGGCTTGAGGCCCGCGGCAGCGTCCGGGACTGCGGGGCTAGAGGTGCTGGATGCCTGCCCGCTGCATGGCGTCCTTGTAGACCTCGACGTTCTTGTTCAGGAGCTCTTCCTGTTTGGCGGCCGAGACGGCAAAGGCGCGCCCGCCGAGGGCCGTGGCCTTGTAGATCTTCACTCCACGGTTCTTCAGCGACGAGTGGTAGGTCTTCTCGAACAGCGTCAGGAACGCATTGGCGTCGGCGCCGTGGGCGATCACCGCGGACACGCGCTTGTTGATCTTCAAGAACTGGCGGAAGGGGCGCAGCCCGTCCGTCTTCTCCTGGACGTTCAGTGCCGCGGGGAGGTCCGGATCGCGGATCCACGGGTACGCGTTCCACGGCATGACGTAGCGCGGGTCAAGCTCCGCGGCCTCGTAGATGGAGGTTGCGCGGCGGCCTTGCTCGTCGTCGTTGAAATGCGAAACGAAACCGGACTCAGCGCCCTTGCCGGGGCTGATGTGGAGGCTGATGATCCTGCACTCATCCTCGTCATGGACGGGATCGATGTAGGGGACGACGGACCCCGGCTTCTTTTCCATGAGTTCGTCGCAAAGCTGCGTCACGGCCACGATGTTCGGTTCCTGCAGCAGGGCCTTTTTTTCGTCCCAGTCAATCGTCACGATTTCTCCCTCAGCACTTGGCGTCCAGAATCAGGCGTCTTGTTCCACTGTACGCGGTTGACCGCGGCCGTGTTCCGCCCGG
>JBFGBS010000350.1:0-3276 GCA_041567475.1 Arthrobacter sp. | reverse complement strand
TGTGCTTTCGACGTCACCAGCGATGCCGAGGCGGCGCAGGGAATCGCCTGGGTGGAAGAAAACGTCGGGCCCCTCGACATCCTGGTGAACAACGCGGGCATCCAGCACCGTGTTCCCATGCTGGATCTGGATGTTGCCGATTGGGAGCGGGTGATCGCGACGGATCTGACCAGCGCGTTCCTCGTTGGACGCGCGGCGGCCCGGCATATGATTCCGCGGGGCCGGGGCAAAATCATCAACATCTGCTCCGTCCAGACAGACCTCGCCCGGCCCACCATTGCCCCCTACATTGCGGCCAAGGGCGGACTCCGGAACCTGACCCGAGCCATGACGGCCGAGTGGGCGGCGTCCGGCCTGCAGATCAACGGGATTGCGCCAGGATACATCCACACCGAAATGACGCAGAACCTGGTGGACGACGAGGATTTCAACGCCTGGATTCTTGGCAGGACCCCGGCGCGCCGGTGGGGGACAGTGGAGGACCTGGCCGGCCCGGCCGTCTGGCTCGCGTCGGACGGCTCGAACTTCGTCAACGGGCAGACAATTTTCATCGACGGCGGAATGACGGTGGTGGTCTGATGGGCAGTCTCACAGCCCTTCCCGCCACCTCCGCAGCGGTGGTCGCGCACGCTGCGGGTGACCTGCGGATCGAGAACGTGCCGGTGCCCGCGCCGGCTGCCGATGAAGCCGTCGTCGAAGTGGCGTTCGGCGGCATCTGCGGCTCCGACCTTCACTACTGGACGCACGGCGCCGCCGGCGAATCGGTGCTCAAAGCGCCGATGACGCTGGGCCACGAAATCGTGGGGACCGTCCTCGTGGCAGCCGGAAACGGCACGGGACCCGCGGCAGGAACGGCTGTCGCAGTTCACCCGGCCACGCCGGGACCGGGGACCGGACGGTACCCCGAGGATCGGCCCAACCTGTCTCCGGGCTGCACCTATCTGGGCAGCGCCGCACGCTTCCCGCATACGGACGGGGCCTTCAGCCGGTTCGCCACCCTGCCGGCACGGATGCTTCGTCCCCTGCCCGCGGGACTGGACCTGCGGACGGCCGCGCTGGTGGAACCGGCCAGCGTCGCCTGGCACGCCGTCTCCAGGGCAGGCGAGGTCGCCGGGAAGACGGCCCTGGTGATCGGCAGCGGCCCCATCGGCGCCCTGGTGGTGGCGGTCCTCAAACGGGCGGGGGCGCGGCGGGTCGTGGCCGTGGACATGCACGCGCGGCCGCTGGAAATAGCCATGGCCGTTGGCGCGGACGAGGTCCTCAAGGGCGACGACGCCGAGGCCATCGCGGCTGTGGAGGCCGATGTTGTCATCGAGTCATCGGGCAGCCATCACGGACTGGCTTCGGCCATCAAGGGCGCCGTCCGCGGCGGCAAAGTGGTGATGGTGGGACTTCTGCCCTCCGGTCCGCAGCCGGTTCTGATCTCGCTCGCAATTACCCGTGAACTGGAACTGCTGGGCTCCTTCCGCTTCAACGACGAAATAGCTGACGTCATCAGTGCGCTCGCGGACGGATCGCTCGCCGTGGACCCGGTGGTCACCCACACGTTTGAACTGAAGGACGGGCTCGAGGCCTTCGAGGTTGCCAGGAACTCAGCCCTGTCAGGCAAGGTGCTCCTGGACTTCCGGCAGGCTCCGGCCTAGCAACCATGGAGGCCGTGGCGCCGGCGCGCCGGGGGTTGCCCCCGGTGCGCCGGCCCGGGCTCACCGCGGCTGCAGCGGCACGTACACCCGGGGCTGGTCCTTCCAGGTCGGTTCCATTTCGGCCGCGGTGTGCCGCATGATCCGGTCCGAGGCTTCCCTGGCCGCGGCGGCATCACCGGACGCGATCGCCTCGGCGACGTCGGCATGCCACTGGAGCGCTGTTTCCCCCGGGCGGTCCGGCATCAGGCCGTGCACGGTCCGTCCGGTCAGCGTCTCCGCCACCTGCCCGACCATGTTCGCGAACATCTCATTCCCGGACCCCGTGAGCAGCAGCGAATGGAAGCGGATGTCCAATTCGAGGAACCGCGGCACATCCCCGGCCTGGCCGGCGGCCCGCATGGCTGCCGCGACGTCGACGAGCTCCCTGCGGAGTGCTTCCGGGGCGTTGATCGCCGCCAGCTCCGCGGCCACCGGCTCGACGGCGGTGCGCAGCTCGGCGAGGGAACGCAGCTGCGCGCCGCGGCCTTCGCCGGCCAGCCGCCAGCGGATAACGAGCGGATCGAACGGGTTCCAGCGGCTGGCGGGGAGGACCCGGATTCCGACGCGTTTGATGGTTTCGACCATGCCGAGGGACTGCAGCACCCGGACGGCCTCGCGCACCACGGACCGCGAAACCTTGAGTTCGCCTTCGAGGTGCTCGGCGAGCATCACGTGGCCGGCGGGGAGTTCCCCGGCAACGATCCTGGTCCCCAGATGCTCAATGGCGCGATGGTGAAGGCTGGTCGACATAGTGGCAAGCATAGTGTCAGTGACACAAACGGACCCGGCGGAAGCGGTCACGGGGCAGGAATCATAGACTGTAGGGGACGTGCTGTGTGACGCGCGGCATCCCGCTACGTGGTCACTGCTTTCCGGCAACCCCGGGAAATATATAAGATTTATAGACAGCCTGATCCGGAGAAGCCGGTTTCCGCACCATGTGCGGGACAACGGCGCTCGTTGCCCAAAAAATGAATTGGAGTTTTGATGTCTGCACACATCGGTGTCACCGGCCTCGCGGTGATGGGGGCCAACCTCGCACGCAACCTGGCCAGGAACGGCTTCACCGTTGCCCTGCACAACCGGTCAGTCGAAAAGACGGACGCGCTGCTGGAAAAGCACGGTGGCGACGGCGATTTCGTCCGCACGGAAACCCTGCAGGAACTCGTTGATTCACTGGAGAAGCCGCGCCGTGTGCTGATCATGGTCAAGGCCGGCAAGCCGGTCGACTCCGTGATCGAGCAGCTCGAACCGCTGCTGGAACCGGGCGACATCATCATCGACGCCGGCAACTCCCACTACGAGGACACCCGCCGTCGGGAGGCCGCCCTCGCCAAGAAGGACCTCCACTTCGTCGGCATCGGCGTTTCCGGCGGCGAGGAAGGTGCCCTGAACGGTCCCTCGATCATGCCCGGCGGCTCCAAGGAGTCCTACGATGCCCTCGGCCCGCTGCTGGAAAAGATCTCCGCACACGTCGACGGCAAGCCCTGCTGCGCCTGGATCGGCACGGACGGCGCCGGCCACTTCGTCAAGATGGTCCACAACGGCATTGAGTACGCCGACATGCAGGTTATCGGCGAGGCGTTCGACCTGC
>JBFGBS010000349.1:0-3283 GCA_041567475.1 Arthrobacter sp. | reverse complement strand
GACGCCGGGCGCTGGCGTGACTGATACTCCGACGCCCGCTCCGGTTGCCACGCCGACGCCAGCTGCTGCTGCTGCTCCGAAGCCCGCCGCAGTTGCCACACCGCTTCGCCGGGGGCTCCCCCGCGTCCCAGGAGGAGAACCATGGCCGCCGGCTGGAGTGGCGCCGTCGACCGTCCCTATGGTGCAGGCAGCTGCCGAGCCCACCGTCCCGGTCCCCACCCCTGCCCCGGTCCCCACCCCTGCCCCGGTCGCCTCCCCGGCCCCGGCGGCCAGCGTGGTGGAGACCGTTGCCGAGCCGGAGCCGACCGCCCCCGCTCGAGAACCCGGGATCATTGCCGCCCCGGCACCGGCGGCGGCGCCGGTCGTCGTCGAAAAGCCCGTCGAGGCGCCGTCGGCCTTCGTCGAAAAGCACGTCGTCGGGAAACCCATCACGGAAAAGCCCGCCGCTGAAAAGCCACTGAGGCCACAGGCCGAGGCAAGGCTCTACGGTTCGCGCACCCTGGGCGAGTGGATCAAGCGCATCGCGCTCCTCGCTTTCGGTGCCGTGGCCGCTGCGGCGATTCTTGTGCTCGCCGCGCGCGGTGTGACGACGCTGCCGGGCGTGCCGGCGTTCCTGGAGAGGTACCCCGGCGAATACAGCCTGCCCGCAACGGCGGAACCGGGCTTCCCGTGGTGGGCGCAGTGGACGCACTTCCTGAACTTCTTCCTGCTGGTGCTCATCATCCGGTCCGGGTACCAGGTGCGCACCCAGCAGAAACCGCCGGCGTTCTGGACGCCGAAGCGCGGTGGCAAGAAGATCAGCATCAACCTCTGGCTGCACCAGTCGCTCGATGTCTTGTGGCTGGTCAACGGCCTCATCTTCGGGGTGCTGCTGTTTGCCTCCGGCCACTGGATGCGGATCGTCCCGACCAGCTGGGAAGTGTTCCCCAACGCGCTCTCCGCGCTCCTTCAATACATGACACTCGACTGGCCCGTGGAAAACGGCTGGGTGAACTACAACAGCCTGCAGCAGCTCATGTACTTCATCGTGGTGTTCATCGCGGCACCGCTCGCGGCGATCACGGGTGTGCGCATGAGCGAATTCTGGCCGAAGAACGCGAAGACGCTGAACCGGATCTACCCGGTGGAGGCCGCGCGCGCCATTCATTTCCCCACAATGCTGTTCTTCGTGCTGTTCATCCTCATCCACGTGTTCCTGGTCTTCGCGACCGGTGCGCTGCGCAACCTGAACCACATGTTCGGCGGCACCGACCTGGTGAACTGGACCGGCTTCTGGCTCTTCGCGGCAGCCATCGCCATCACGGCGGCCGGGTGGTACGCCGCCCGCCCGCTCGTGCTCGCACCCATCGCGAAGGTGTTTGGTCCGGTGAGCAGCCGCTAGCCCTTCAGCCCATCGGCCTTGGACGGGAGCGGCTACCTTCTGGCTGGCCGGGTCACCCGGCGCAGCCTTGGGGTCCGGTGCAGTCCGCCGCGGTTCGGCTCGGAGAGCATCTGCACTGCCACCTGATGTGCCGTTTCGACGGTCCCCCGCACACACGACGCTGCCGCGCATCGAGCCTGCAGCGCATCATCGAAATGGCGCCCGACGCCGGTGCTACTCGGCGGTCGGCCGCCGGCGCTGCTGTTTGGTCGCCGAACGTTGGACCTTGGCCGCGAGCCGCCGCCGGTTGGAGCCCTTGGTGGGTTTGGTCTTGCGTCGGGGCGGGGCTGCGGGGGCAAGGCCTTCGGCCACGATCTCCGCAAGCTTGGCCAGGGCAATCTCGCGGTTGCGCAGCTGGGAGCGCTGCTCGGAGGCGGTCACGGTGATCACCCCGGCGACGAGGCGCGGTTGCAAACGTGCAATGAGGCGCTGCCGCTGCTCCTCCGAAAGCGCCAGCGAGCCGGCGACGTTCCAGGAGAGCTCGGCGCGGCTGTCCGTGGTGTTCACGTGCTGACCACCTGGCCCGGACGACCGCGAGAACCGCCAGCCAAGTTCCGAGGCCGGAATTGTGAGCGCGGGCGATACCTCCAGATCCATGCACCCAGCATGGCACGGTTCATCCCGATGCCTCCGTCTGCCGGGCTGGAACGGTTCGGCTGGAACCTGAACGCCCACGTCAATAGCGTCCTTGCGATTCAGGCGCAGGCAATGCGGATCGGGCACTGCGACCGTCCGACACCTCCTTGACGCATCGACTAGCCACCACCCATCCCACGACTGCCTTCCGCGGTTATCGTGGGGCCATGACTAGCCAACTCGCTGTTATTGCCATCGACGCGATCAAGCCCCGGGTGGTGGCGGACTTCTGGTGCGCCGTACTCGGCTGGGAGGTTGTCGAAGAGGATGACGGCATCATAAGCATCAAACCGCCGGACGGAACTTCGCCCGCCATCGATGTGATCGCGGTGCCCGAGGGCAAGACCGTCAAGAACCGGCTGCATTTCGACCTCCGGGCCGACGGGGTGACCACCAGCGAGGAGCTTGAGAGACTGCTCGCCCTCGGCGCGCGGCGGACGGACGTCGGCCAGGGTCCGGACGTCAGCTGGGTGGTGCTGGGCGATCCCGAAGGCAACGAGTTTTGCCTGCTGTCCCGCTCCGTCCAAGACCTTGCCCAGGAATAGGTAGTCCGGGCCGCCGGACAGGGCGGTCCTACGCGGCGATGAACAATGCCCAGTCAGGGAAGGGATCGACCGGTAGGGGCGACCCGGTGTCACCGGTTCCTCCGCGGCTGGTGGCATCAATGTCTTCGGCGAGTCCGTCCGGCCACTGCGCCGACTCCCAGTCCGGGACCTCGCCCGGGTGGTCCGGCCACTGCGCCGGCTCCCAGTCCTGCTGTTCGCTGGGGTAGGTGCGTCCCGCAGGTGAGATCCAACCGGGTGGATGGTCCCGGGTAGCGCCAACGGGTCTCCAGGGTGTGGCGTGTTTGAGGCGGTGGTGCTTCCGGCAGGGCTGGCCAAGATTGGCGATGCCGGTGCCACCTCCGTCCGACCATGCCAAGAGATGGTCCGCCTCATTGTCCAGGGACTGGTTGTTGCAGCCGGGGAATGGGCACCGACCGTCGCGAAGCCGGAGCCATTGGCGCATCGCCTTCGGCACCCGGTAGCTGGTGCGTCCGATTTCCAGCGGTGCTCCGCTGCGCGGGTCGGTCAGCACCCGAAGGAACGATCCGGCCCCGTCGCCGACCAGCCGGCGGGCCATGCTCGCCGGGATGGGACCGTAACCGTCCAACAGGGCCGGTTCCTCCCCGGCGCCCGCCAGTGTCAGCACCGGAACGGTGACCAGGACCTGCGCCGCGGGCGATGG
>JBFGBS010000348.1:0-3288 GCA_041567475.1 Arthrobacter sp. | reverse complement strand
TGATCTCCAGGCCGAGGGCCGCCAGCTGCTGCACCGTTTCCGGCGTGGCTGCAACCCGATGTTCCCCGTCACACTGTTCCCGCCCGACACCGACCCGCACGTCACGCTCCTCTCGACTGGGTTCAGAGTAGACACACGCCGCGGGATTTGGCGAGGGCCGGCGCCGCCGCCCCGGTGCCTCGATCCGGCCGCCACGGTGGACGGGGCGGGTCAGCCCGGCGTCATGTCGAAGGCTTCGAGGAGTTCGATGTCGCCATTTTTCAGGTGCGGGTGTTCGGCCAGCAGGGCGACGGCGGCGTCGGCGTCCGCGGCCTCAATGAATGAATAGCCGGTAACTTTCGCCGTGGAGGCCTGCACGCCGGCAGAGCCGAGGTGGCGTAGGTTGTGGAGCGGGGCACCGAAGTCAAGCAGCGCCGGCGCGGGGCCGCAAGGGGCCCCGGCACGGATCGGGCAGCGACTCAGGGTGCCGGATTCACTGCGTCCATGCGGCCGGAGACGGTGGCCAGCAACGCCTCGACAATGGGCAGGTCCGCCGGGATCCACGGCAGGTCCAGCACCTCGCCCCGGTTTTGCAGGTCTACCCAGCGCAGTTCGTCGTGGTCCTGCAGCGGGCGCGGCTCACCGTCCAGGACTTCCGCAAACCAGACCCGCATCGCCGCACGCTCATTCAGCGGCCAGCCCTCGGCCGAGGTGCCTTCCAGCTCGTCGCCCAGCCGTACCCGGACGCCCAGTTCCTCGTCCAGCTCGCGGTGCAGCGCATGCTCGGCGCTTTCTTCCGGCTCGATTTTTCCGCCCGGGAATTCCCACATACCGGCGAATTGCGGCGGGGCGGTCCGCCGGGCCGCGAGGAGGCGGGACGGCGCGGCCAGGGAATCCAGTACGGCGCCGCCTACGACGCGAATCATTGCAGTCACTTCCCCAGTCTAGGGCCGTTGTACCGGCAGCTCCCGGGCAGTGGCGAGGTAGTGGAGAATGGTCAGTGGCCGCCGCCCTGGCTAGCAGGGAATATCACGCGCGCACCCGCAGTTCTATAAATCGTACTTATCATGCCTCAGCTTCCCGGGACCTGCCGGGAAATCCCGGAAAAGCAGATTAATGACTACCACCACGCATGCCCCGGCACCGCCCCGATCCGGCACCCGTCATCTCGCACTGGCCGTCTTTGCCCTCGCCATGGGCGGATTCGGCATCGGCACCGTGGAGTTCACCATGATGGGCCTCTTGAAGGAAGTCGAGCAGGGCCTCAGTATCGGAACGCCCGAGGCCGGTCACTTGATTTCGGCGTACGCCCTCGGCGTCGTCGTCGGCGCGCCGGTCCTGGCCGCCGTGGGCGCCCGCCTGCCGCGCAAGTACCTGGCGTTGGGTCTTATGCTCTTTTTCAGCGTCGCCAACTTTGCCTCCTTCATCGCCCCGGACTACGGCACCATGCTGGTCTCACGGTTCGCCGCCGGGCTGCCGCACGGAGCCTTCTTCGGCGTCGCCGCCGTCATTGCCGCCTCCCTCGTGCCGCCGACCAAACGGGGCTGGGCCATCTCGATGGTGATGGCCGGGCTGACGGTATCGAACGTCGTCGGAGTTCCCTTCGCCACCTGGCTGGGCCAGAACTACGGCTGGCGGCTGCTGTTCCTGCTGGTGGGCGTCATCGGCCTGCTCACGCTTGCCATGATGTGGAAGTTCGTTCCGTTCCAGAAACCGCATGCCGACGCCAGCTTCCGGCGTGAGCTGGGCGCCCTGAAGCGCCTCCAGGTATGGCTGGCCATCCTGATCGGCATCGTGGGCTTCGGCGGATTCTTCGCCACCTACACCTATATCGCCTACACCATGACCGACGTCGCCGGAATCCCTTCAGCCTGGCTACCGCTTGTGGTCGCGCTCTACGGGGTGGGCATGGTGGTCGGCAACATCGTCGGCGGCCGCATCGCAGACAAGTCCGTGATGGGCACGATCTACTGGATCCTCCCCGGCATTGCCGTGGCCCTCGTGGTGTACGCCGTCGCCGTGCACTGGCCGTGGTCCGCCTACCTGATGGTGTTTGTGGTTGGTGCGGCGGGAGCCATGCTCGTCCCGGCGCTGCAGACCCGGCTGCTGGACGCCTCACCGGACGCGCCGTCGCTGGCGTCCTCGCTGAACCATGCTGCCCTCAATGTCGCCAATGCGCTGGGCGCCTTCCTCGGCGGACTCGTGATCGCGTGGGGTTGGGGCTACGTGGCCCCGGCGCTAGTGGGCGCCGTCCTGGCGCTGTTGGGCCTCGGCGTCGCCGTCATCAGCGGGGCCGTGGAGCGCAAGAGCCCGCTGGTGGCCTGAGCCCCGGCGGCGCCCGCGCCGCCTCCGGAGAGGACCCGGGCCGGGCCTCTGCCAGACTGGGCACATGAGCCGTGCTTCAACGCTGAATCCTCCCATCGGGCGTCACCCCGGCGGCAACAACGCCCTGCACCCGGACCGTGCCTGGATCCGGGCCCTCCGCTTCGGGGTCGGGGCCTTCGTGCTCGCCGCCCTCGTCCAAAAGACGGTTGACGCGACGCTGCCGGGTAGCGCTGTGGACCTGGTCCAGCTCTATTCCCAATTCACTGTCCAGTCGAACCTGCTTCTGGGACTCGTGCTCGTCGTGTCGGCCCTCCGGCGGCGGACAGAACTCCCGCCGTGGTGGGACCACCTCTTCGGCGCGGTGGTTCTCTACCTGGTGATGACGGGAATCATATACGCCGTCCTCGTGGCGCCGCCGGGCGAACGGTGGTGGAGCTGGGACCTGTACTGGCCCCAGCTTGCACACCACCGCCTTGCGCCGGTGTTCACGGCGCTGGACTGGCTCCTCGTGACGCGCACGGTGCGCGGCACCTGGCGGCGGCCCCTCGCGTGGCTGGGTTACCCGGCCGCCTTCCTCGTCTTCTCCTGGCTGCGCGGCGCCCTGGACGGCTGGTACGTCTATGACTTCCTGGACCCCACGCTCGACGGCGGCTGGGCGGCGGCGCTCACGACGACGGCGCAGGTGCTCGCGGCGTCCCTCGTGATGGCGCTGCTCGTGCACCTCGGCGGCAACGGGCGTGCCGCCCTCGCGGCGATGCGCCCGCGAGCCGACCGTCCGGCCCCGGAGGGACCCGGAGTTTGAACCGTGGTACTGCCAGTGGCAGCCACGGGCGCCTCTGCCTTGTGGCTGTCCCGTCAGGGTCTCCGCCGCACCGCAGTTACCCCGCGGCGATGTCCGTAACGATTCGGACAGCACTTACTGACACGCAAACCCGCCTATGTTAGCTTGAACGCATCTGCGGGATTCACCATCTGGATGCAGAC
>JBFGBS010000347.1:0-3294 GCA_041567475.1 Arthrobacter sp. | reverse complement strand
GTGGTCAAGTGCATCCGCGAGCTGATGCGCCGCAACCCGTCCCTGCCGGCGGAGCGGATTGACGAGGTGGCCATCGCCGCCACCACCCAGACCGGCGACCAGGGCCTGACCATCGGCCGCACCGCCGCGCTGCTCGCCGGCCTGCCGCGCACCGTGCCCGGTTTCGCGATCGACCGCATGTGCGCCGGCGCCATGACCGCAGTGACCACCACGGCCAGCGGGATCGGCTTCGGCGCCTATGACGTTGTCATCGCCGGCGGCGTCGAACACATGGGCAACCACCCGATGGGCGCCGGCGCGGATCCCAACCCGCGCTTCGTCGCCGAGCGACTCGTGGATCCTGCCGCCCTGAACATGGGCAACACCGCGGAGAACCTGCATGACCGCTTCCCGGCGATCACGAAAGACCGCACGGACGCCTACGCCGTCGCGTCCCAGACCAAGCTCGCCGCCGCGTACGGGAAGGACCAGATCCAGCCGGACCTGGTGCCCGTGGCTACGATGAAGCCCGGCCAGGGCTGGACCGTCAACACCGTGGACGAGCCGCCGCGCCCCGGCACCACCACCGAGGACCTCGCCGCCCTGCGGACCCCGTTCCGCGCGCACGGCCGGGTCACTGCCGGTAACGCCGCCGGGCTCAACGACGGCGCCACCGCCGCGCTGCTCGCCTCCGCCGAAGCCGCCGAGGAACTCGGGCTTCCGGTGAAGATGCGGCTCGTCGGCTACGCCTTCGCCGGCGTCGAACCGGAAGTCATGGGAATCGGCCCGGTTCCGGCCACCGAAAAAGCCCTCAAGAACGCCGGCCTGGGCATCGAGGACATCGGGCTGTTCGAGATCAACGAGGCGTTCGCCGTCCAGGTCCTCAGCTTCCTGGACCACTTCGGCATCGCCGACGACGACCCCCGGGTCAACCGGTACGGCGGTGCGATCGCCGTCGGTCACCCGCTGGCATCCTCCGGGGTCCGGCTCATGAACCAGCTGGCCCGGCAGTTCGAGGAGGACCCGACGGTCCGCTACGGGCTCACGGCCATGTGCATCGGCCTGGGCATGGGCGCCACCGTCATCTGGGAGAACCCGCACCACGCCGACTACGGCACCGAAGCAGACACCACCACCGAGACTGGAGCCGCAGCATGAGCGCCGCCGATTTCCGCAAGCTTGCCGACCTCTTCCCGGACGAGACGGTCACGCATTCCTACGTCCAGGACATCGCCCTGCCAGGTGTCGACGGCCAACCCAGCGCCGGAACCTTCGCGCTCATCACGCTGGACAACGGCCTGGACCACTCCAAGCCGACCACACTGGGGCCCAATACCCTCGTTGAGCTCGGCACCGTGCTGGAGGGCCTGAAGGAACGCGCCGCCCGCGGCGAAATCGTCGGCGTCGGCGTCACCGGCAAGCCATACTTCCTGGTCGCCGGCGCGGATCTGTCCACGGTCAAGTCCGTCAGCGGCCGTGAGCAGGGCTTGTGGATGGCCCAGCTGGGCCACGAGGTTTATGCCACGCTGGCCAACCTGGGCGTGCCCAGCTTCGCGTTCATCAATGGACTGGCCCTCGGCGGGGGCCTGGAGATTGCACTGCAGTCCACCTACCGGACCGTGTCCACCACCGCCGGCGCGCTGGCACTGCCCGAGGCGTTTATCGGGCTCATCCCGGGCTGGGGCGGCGTATACATTCTGCCGCGGCTGATCGGACCGGAAAACGCCGTCAAGGTCATGATCGAAAACCCGTTGAGCAACAACCGCACCCTGACCGGGCCACAGGCGTTCAGCCTCGGCGTTGCGGATGCCCTCTTCGAGCCGGCCGATTTCGTGGAGCAGTCCCTCACCTGGGCCGCCCGCGTTCTTGCCGGCGCCGAGACCCCGGCGCGCTCGAACGCTGTGGACCCGGCCGCGCCGGAAGTGGCCGGACGCTGGAGTTCCGCGGTCGCCGCCGGCCGGGCCTTCATCGAGGCCAAGACTTCCAACGCCTCCCCCGCCCCGGCGAAGGTCTTGGACGTGCTCGAGGCCAACCGGACCCTCACGCAGGCCCAATCCGCCGAGTTGGAATGCGAGACCCTCGCGGACCTGATGCAGACGGACGAATTCCGCTCCACCGTCTACGCGTTCCTGGACCTCGTGCAGCGCCGGGCCAAGCGGCCCGCCGGCGCCCCGGACAAGAAGCTCGCCCGCCCGGTGGGCAAGATCGGCGTCGTCGGCGCCGGGCTGATGGCCAGCCAGCTCGCGCTGTTGTTCGCCCGCCAGCTCAAGGTTCCCGTGGTGATGACGGACATTGACCAGGCCCGCGTGGACAAGGGTGTGGGCTACGTCCACGCCGAGGTGGACAAGCTCCTGGCCAAGAAGCGGATCAGTCCGGACGCAGCCAACCGCACCAAGGCGCTCGTAACGGGATCCGTGTCCAAGGCAGCCTTCGCCGATGCCGACTTCGTCATCGAGGCGGTTTTCGAGGAACTCAACGTCAAGAAGCAGGTCTTCAAAGAGGTCGAGGCGATCGTTTCGGCGGAGTGCATCCTGGCGACCAACACCTCATCGCTGTCCGTCACGGCGATGGCCGAGGACCTCCAGCACCCGGAGCGTCTGGTCGGGTTCCACTTCTTCAACCCCGTCGCCGTCATGCCGCTGCTGGAAATCGTGCGGGCCCCCAAGACCGACGACGCCGTCCTCGCCACCGCGTTCGAGCTCGCCAAGGGACTGAAGAAGTCCGCCGTACTGGTCAAGGACGCCGCGGCCTTTGTGGTCAACCGCATCCTGCTGCGCCTCATGGGCGAGGTCACGGCGGCCTTCGATGAAGGGACCCCGGCCGACGTGGCGGATAACGCCCTGCGCCCGATGGGGATGCCGATGACGCCGTTCGCGCTTGGTGCGATGGTGGGCCTGCCGGTGGCGCAGCATGTGCAGGAGTCTCTGCACGCCGCGTTCGGTAACCGCTTCGCCGTCTCGCAGAATCTGCAGAAGCTGATCGACAACGGCGTGAAGAGCATCTGGGGCCCCGAGAAGGACGCGGAAGGCCGGCCGGTGATCCCGGCCGAGACCCTGGCGTTGATGAGCTTCGGCAACACGCCGTCCACCGCCGAGGAAGTACTGCGCCGCACCCAGGATGCCCTGGCCGAGGAAATCGGGCTGATGCTGGAGGAGGGCGTCGTCGCCGGACCGGAAGACATCGACCTGTGCATGATCCTCGGCGCCGGCTGGCCGATGTTCCTGGGCGGCATCACCCCGTACCTGGACCGGGTGGGCGCCTCCGAGCGGGTCAACGGCAAGCGCTTCCTGGCCCCGGGGGTGGCCTCCGCCCCGG
>JBFGBS010000346.1:0-3295 GCA_041567475.1 Arthrobacter sp. | reverse complement strand
CTGTCCCTGCTGCTGGTGTTCATCATGCTGGGGTTGTTCAAGGCGCTCCGCATCGAGTCATCCCGGGCCGACAGCTTCCGCACCAGCCTGCCCGGCATGATCGCGGGCCGGGCCGGCGGTGAGCACAAGGACGGGCTCAACTGGCGCCAGCGGCTATCCCGGGCCATGACGTATCCGGGCCGCAAGCAGGCCAACCGCTTCGTCGACACCGTCGCGGTTCCGGCGCTGCGTGAAGTCAGCGCGGAACTCACGTCCCAGGGCGGCCACGCAACGGTGACCATCACCGAAGTCGAGGCCTGCCGGATCAACAGCGTCGACCTGACCGTCGCCATGGGCGAAGAGCGGGCCTTCAAATACCAGGTCTACCCCGTGCAGTACGAGACCCCGTCCTACGCCACCCGCAGTACCGGTTCCGGCGACCACTACTACCGCATGGAGGTCTTCGCCCTGGAAGGCAGCCACGGGTACGACCTCATGGGATACACCAAGGAGCAGGTCATCACCGACGTGCTCGACCACTATGAACGCCACCTGCAGTTCCTTCACCTGAACCGGGCCGAACCCGGCAACACGGTCCTCATGGACGAGCATGCAGCCAAAGGCAATTGGGCAAACGACTTCGAAACCCAGGAGGAAAGCAAATGAGCGCGGCCACGCTATTCATTGACGGCAACTGGACGGCAGCGTCCGACGGCGGCACCCGGGAAATCCACTGCCCAGCAGATGGTGAGTTGGCCGGCGTCGTCGCCGAAGCGACGGCCGCCGACGCGGCCCGGGCGATCGAATCGGCACGCAAGGCGTTCGACGGCGGCGAATGGGCCGGCACCTCGGCCCTGGCGCGCGGGACCTTCCTGCTCCGGACCGCCGAGCGGCTGCGTGAGCGTAAGGCGGACTTTGCCCGGGCCGAGACGCTCGATACCGGCAAGCGCCTGGTCGAAAGCGAAATCGACATGGACGACATCGCGAACTGCTTCGAATACTTCGGCAAACTCGCCGGCCAGGATTCGGGCCGCGTCGTCGACGCCGGCAGCAGCACCGTGGTCAGCCGGATCGAGTACGAGCCGGTCGGCGTCTGCGCCCTGATCGCGCCGTGGAACTACCCACTGCTGCAGGCCGCATGGAAGATCGCGCCCGCGCTCGCCGCCGGCTGCAGTTTCATCCTCAAGCCGAGCGAACTGACCCCGCACACGTCGATCCTGATGATGGAGGTCCTCGACGAACTCGGCCTCCCCAAGGGCGTCGCCAACCTCATCCTCGGCGCCGGCGGCGTGGTCGGCCCGGTGCTGACCGGAAGCGCGGACGTGGACCTGGTCTCTTTCACCGGCGGCCTCGAAACCGGAAAGACCATCGCCGCCACCGCGGCCGCGACGGTCAAAAAGGTGGCACTGGAGCTGGGTGGAAAGAACCCGAACATCGTGTTCGCGGACGCCGACTTCGACGCCGCGCTGGACAACGCGCTCAACGCCGCGTTTGTGCACTCCGGCCAGGTCTGTTCCGCCGGGGCCCGGCTGATCGTCGAGGAATCCATCGCGGAACGATTCGTCGATGAACTGGTCCGGCGCGCCGGACAGATCCGCCTCGGCGGACCCTTCGACCCGGACGCCGAAACCGGGCCGCTGATCTCCGCCGCGCACCGGGACAAGGTCACCGCCTACGTCGATAAGGGCATTGCCGAGGGCGCCCGGCTGCGCTGCGGCGGTCAGTGGGGCGACGGCGATCTGGCCAAGGGCTTCTACTACCTGCCGACCGTGCTGGACCAGGTGACCAGCGGCATGTCGGTGCTGCGCGACGAGGCGTTCGGCCCCGTTGTCACCGTGGAGACGTTCAGCACCGAGGCCGAGGCCATCCGGCTCGGCAACGACACCCACTACGGACTCGCCGGCGCGGTCTGGTCCCAGGACGCCGGCAAGAGCCAGCGTGTTGCCCGGAAACTGCGCCACGGCACCATCTGGATCAACGACTTCCACCCCTACCTGCCGCAGGCGGAATGGGGCGGCTTCGGCCAGTCCGGGGTGGGCCGCGAACTGGGTCCCACCGGCCTGGCGGAGTACCAGGAGGCCAAGCACGTCTATCACAACATCGATCCGCAGGTCACCGGCTGGTTTGCTGACCGGAACGAGGGGAACTGACCCATGACGCAGTCCGAGAAGACAGAATTCGACTACATCGTCATCGGCGGCGGTTCCGCCGGGGCCGCCGTGGCGTCACGTCTCAGCGAGGACCCCGCGGTGGAGGTGGCACTCGTGGAGGCCGGCCCGGATGACCGGGGCCTCGACGCGATCCTCCGGCTGGACCGCTGGATGGAACTGCTGGAATCCGGCTACGACTGGGACTACCCGATCGAGGAGCAGGAAAACGGCAACTCCTTCATGCGCCACGCCCGCGCCAAGGTCATGGGCGGCTGTTCCAGTCACAACTCCTGCATCGCCTTCTGGGCGCCGCGGGAGGACATCGACGAGTGGGAACAGAAGTTCGGCGCCACGGGCTGGAACTCCGACATGGCCTACCGGCTGTTCAAGAAGCTGGAAACCAACGAGGACGCCGGAGCGGACGGGCCCCACCACGGGGACGCCGGACCGGTGCACCTGATGAACATCCCGCCCGCGGACCCCAGCGGCCGCGCCCTTCTGGACGCCTGCGAGAAGTCAGACATCCCGCGCGTGCGGTTCAACTCGGGCGAAACCGTCATCAACGGGGCGAACTTCTTCCAGATCAACCGCCAGGCCGACGGCACCCGCGCGTCGTCGTCGGTCTCCTACATCCACCCGATCATGGACCGGAGCAACTTCACCCTCCTGACCGGTCTGCGGGCCCGCGAGCTGAACTTCGACGCGGAGAACCGCTGCACCGGCGTCGACGTCGTCGACAACGGCTTCGGCCGGACCCGGACCCTGACGGCACGGACCGAGGTGATCCTCTCCGCCGGGGCGATTGACTCGCCGAAGCTCCTGATGCTCTCCGGGATCGGCCCGGCCGCGCAGCTCGAAGAGTTCGGGATTCCGGTGCGTGCCGATTCGCCCGGCGTCGGCGAGCATCTGCAGGACCACCCCGAGGGCGTCATCCAGTGGGAGGCCAAGCAGCCCATGCCGGAATCCTCGACGCAGTGGTGGGAGATCGGCATCTTCGCGGCCACCGAGGAAGGGCTGGACCGCCCCGATCTGATGTTCCACTACGGGTCCGTGCCCTTTGACATGCACACCCTGCGTCAGGGATTCCCGACGACCGAGAACGGCTTCTGCCTCACCCCGAACGTCACGCACGCCCGCTCCCGCGGTACCGTGAAGCTGCGCAGCAG
>JBFGBS010000345.1:0-3314 GCA_041567475.1 Arthrobacter sp. | reverse complement strand
CGCGAAGCCTTCTTCGTCCTCGACCTTTTGCGTGCCCTGATCCACGATCAGGATTTCCTTGACGTTCCGGAGGACGTCGGGGTTCTCCGCCAGGATGCGGGCGTTGTTCAGGCAGAAATCCGGCTTGTTCATCGTGGTGATTTCGAGGGTCACCTGGCCGGGGCTGTCGACGCCGCCGTCGTTGGTCTCCCACTGCGCGTTTTCCAGCACCAGTTCCTCGGAGCTGGCGGCAAGGTCAAACCAGTACCAGCCGCCGTCGCCGAACGGCTTCAGGTTCAGCTCGAAGACCGAATCGGTGGCGCCGTCCACGTGCCGGCCGTCGACCCGCTGGACCGCGCCCCGGGCGTTGGACTTATAAACCGTGACCGTGCCGGTGCCGCGGGTCTTGACCACGAGGCGGATATCCCGGACCGAGGTCCACCGGCGCCAGTAGCTGGCCGGAAAAGCGTTGAAGTATGTTCCGAAGGAGATCTGTTCGCCGGAGCGGACCCGCATCGAGTGCCGGGTGAGCAGATCCTCGAAGTGGGCTGCACGGCCGCCGGAGCTGAACATCTGGAGTTTTTCTTCGGGGAGCTTCGGGGTGCGGGCCAGCTCATCATTTTCGCGCAGCCGGATGCCGCTGGCAGTCCCGGCGTCGACGTAGAGCGGAACGGTGTCCGTCTGGTCTGCCGAGGGCAGGATGACGCGCTGGATCGTGGTCCAGCCGGTGGTGGTTTCGGCGGCGCTCATGCGTCCACTCCTCCGCTTTCGATCGTGGTGCCGCTTTCGAAGTGCGGGCGGATCTTGTTGTCGAACATGGCCAGGGCAGAGCCGATCGCCATGTGCATGTCCAGGTACTTGTAGGTTCCGAGGCGCCCGCCGAAGAGGACGTCCCGTTCGGCGGCAGCCAGGTCGCGGTACTTGAGGAGGCGTTCGCGGTCCGCAGCGGTATTAATGGGGTAATAGGGCTCATCGCCCTTCTCCGCCGCGCGTGAGAACTCCCGCATGATGACGGTCTTCTCCGTCTGGTAGTCGCGTTCCGGGTGGAAGTGGCGCGGTTCGATGATGCGCGTATACGGGACGTCGGCGTCGTTGTAGTTCACGACCGAGGTTCCCTGGAAATCACCGACGTCGAGCACTTCCTGCTCAAAGTCGATGGTGCGCCAGGAGAGGTCGCCTTCGGCGTAGTCGAAGTAGCGGTCCACGGGACCGGTGTAGACAACCGGCACCGTGCCGACGACCTTGTTCTTGCTGTACTCGTGCGAGTCATCGAAGAAGTCGGTGTTGAGCCGGACCTCGATGTTCGGGTGCTCGGCCATCTTCTCGATCCAGGCCGTGTAGCCGTTGGTCGGGAGTCCCTCGTACTTGTCGTTGAAGTACCGGTTGTCGTAGTTGTAGCGGACCGGGAGGCGGGAGATGATCCCGGCCGGAAGGTCCTTGGGGTCCGTCTGCCACTGCTTGCCGGTGTAGTGCTTGATGAACGCCTCGTAAAGCGGGCGGCCGATGAGCTGGATGCCCTTGTCATTGAGGTTCTGCGGATCCGTGCCGGCCAGTTCGCCGGACTGTTCCTTGATCAGCTCCTGCGCCTGGCCGGGGGTCAGGTTGGCCCGGAAGAACTGGTTGATCGTGGCGAGGTTGATCGGCAGCGAGTAGACCTCGCCCTTGTGGACGCCGTACACCTTGTGCACGTAGTTGGTGAACGTCGTGAACCGGTTCACGTACTCCCACACGCGGTCGTTGGAGGTGTGGAAGAGGTGCGCACCGTAACGGTGGACCTCGATGCCGGTCTGCTCTTCCTTTTCGCTGTAGGCGTTGCCACCGATGTGGTGGCGGCGGTCGATGACCACTACCTTCAAGCCCAGCTCCGTGGCGGCCTGTTCTGCGATTGTCAGGCCAAAGAAGCCCGACCCTACGATGACGAGGTCAGCGGTCACAAACTCTCCTGATTCGAATGCGGGCAGCGCAATGGGGCGCATTGTCTGCTGCTCTAGCGTACCCGAGCCGTTATCGGAATCAGTGATCGGGGCCCGGCGGCAGGGCACCGGGACGGGCCCGGGAGGGCCTCGGAAGGGGCCCGGAGCGGACCTTTCCACGCCTCCGCAGTGCCGGTTTTCCACATGGACCCTTTTCCCCGGCCGGCCCGGCGGTGCCACTGCCTAGGCTCTGACACAGACGGCGCCGCGCGAGAGAGGACTCCCCCGAACATGCTCCATTGCACGCTTGTCCCGGCCCCCGGTTCGCGGCTGGCCCGGGATCCGGTCGAGCTCTCCATCGAGGTGCCCTCCGGCCTGGCCGGAGGGCACCTGCAGGAGGCGATCGCCCGGCGCTACGACACGGGCGCACTGTCCGTCCAGGGCCTGCGCCTCAGCTCCCTGGTGGTCGGTGAGCCTCCCCTGGTCAACGGGGCCGTCCTGGTCGACGGTGTCGCCGGGATCCCGCGTCCGACGGCGGCCGGCGGTCCCGCTGCCGCCGCACTGGTGCTCGCGGTCCACGGCGGCCCGGCGGCGGGCACCATCATCGGGTTGCACCGCGGGCGGTTCCGGATCGGACGCGGCGGGACGGAGATCGTGATCCCTGATGCCGGGCTGTCCCGGGAGCATGCGCGGCTGGACGTGTCAGAGTCCTCCGTCACCCTGGTTGATCTCGGCAGCGCCAACGGAACCTACGTCGACGGGTTGCGGGTCCGGTCGTGTCCGGTGAGCACCACGTCGGTGATCCGTTGCGGCGACTCAACAATGTCGCTGGCCTTCGGCGCCGGTACGGGCTGGTCCGGACCGGCGGAAACCGGCCTGGACAGTGCGGGCGGCCCGGTCGCCGAGCCGATAGTGATCCGCAACCCGGTCACCCACATCAACCCGGCAGCCCTGCTCCTCACGGCGGCCCTGCCCCTGCTGGCCGGCGTCGGACTCGCCGTCTTCACCGGGATGTGGATGTTCCTGGCCTTCACCGCCGTCTCCGCGGTCTCGATCCTCGCCCCGGCGCTGACCGGCCGCCGCCAGCGCCGCGAACTCCGCAAGGCGGTCGCCGCTGCCGTGCAGCAGGACCGGCAACGGCGTTGCAGGTCCGCGCCGTCCGCAGCGGAACTGGCCGTGCATGCGCTGGCAGTTTATGCGCTGCCCGGTCATGGGCTGGCCGGTCATGCGCTGCCCGGTCATGCGCTGCCCGGTCATGCGCTGCCCGGGCAGACACTGGCCGGGCAGTCCCCGTCGGGGCCGCCGGCCAGCCAATCCTGCCCGGTCTGGTTGCGGCTCGGATTGGCTGAGCAACGGGCCAACCTCCGGCTGGAACCGCCCCGCAGCGGGTTTGTCCCCCCTGATCTGGGCGTGGTCCCGCTG
>JBFGBS010000344.1:0-3318 GCA_041567475.1 Arthrobacter sp. | reverse complement strand
GCTGGAAGCGGCGCTCCAGCGCGGCGTCCTTCTCAATGTGCTTGCGGTATTCGTCCAGGGTGGTGGCGCCGATCGTCTGCAGCTCACCGCGGGCCAGCATGGGCTTCAGGATCGAGGCCGCATCGATGGCGCCTTCGGCGGCACCGGCACCGACGAGGGTGTGGATCTCGTCAATGAACAGGATGATGTCGCCGCGGGTCCGGATTTCCTTGAGGACCTTCTTGAGCCGCTCTTCGAAGTCACCGCGGTAGCGGGAGCCTGCCACGAGGGACCCCAGGTCCAGCGTGTACAGCTGCTTGTCCTTGATGGTCTCCGGGACGTCGCCGCGGACAATCGCCTGGGCCAGCCCTTCGACGACGGCGGTCTTGCCGACGCCGGGCTCGCCGATCAGCACCGGGTTGTTCTTGGTGCGGCGGGAAAGGACCTGCATAACGCGTTCCATTTCGGATTCGCGCCCGATGACCGGGTCAAGCTTGTTCTCGCGGGCAGCCTGGGTCAGGTTGCGGCCGAACTGGTCCAGGACGACGGATCCGGCGGGGGTGCCCTCGGCCTGCCCGGGGCCGACGCCCGCGCCGGTGGTTTCCTTGCCCTGGTAGCCGGAGAGCAGCTGGATGACCTGCTGGCGGACCCGGTTCAGGTCGGCGCCGAGCTTGACGAGCACCTGGGCGGCAACGCCTTCGCCCTCCCGGATGAGCCCGAGGAGGATGTGCTCGGTACCGATGTAGTTGTGCCCCAGCTGGAGGGCCTCGCGCAACGAGAGCTCCAGCACCTTCTTGGCGCGCGGCGTGAAGGGGATGTGGCCGGACGGGGCCTGCTGGCCCTGGCCGATGATCTCCTGCACCTGCTCGCGCACGCCGTCGAGCGAAATGCTCAACGACTCAAGCGCTTTGGCGGCAACACCCTCGCCCTCATGGATCAGACCCAAGAGGATGTGTTCGGTACCAATGTAATTGTGGTTCAGCATGCGTGCCTCTTCTTGGGCAAGCACAACTACGCGACGGGCACGGTCCGTAAATCGCTCAAACATTTCGCCACACTCCTAGCTACGACTACTTCGATGCTACGTGCCCGGGTTCGGGATTTGGGCCGTGTTCGCCACAGGGGAAACCCGGATCGCTTGTGTGTCGTTCCGTTGGCCGCCATACCCGGGCCGGCCGCCCCGCCGTGGCGGCGCCACCGCACCCGCGCAGCCTTGTCGCCGGCCGCCTGCCGGGCATTGCAAACACGCCGGCGCGGCGCACCGGTCCGGCCAATAGGGAAAGCCCCCGCCATTCGGCGGGGGCTTTCCCTATTTGGTGTAGTTATTCGCGGTACGGCCTGCGGTTAGGCATTCGCCTTTTGGTAGGCTTCCTGAATTTCAGCCTGGATGCGTCCGCGGCTGTTTACCGCATATCCGTTATCCCGCGCCCACTGACGGATCTGCGCGGAGTCCTGGTTTCGCCCGGACGAAGCTTTAGCGCGCGTCGGGCGCCCGGCGGAAGTCTTACGTGCATGCGAAACGAACCGTTCAACTGCGGAACGGAGTTCCGACGCATTGTCCGCCGACAGGTCAATTTCGTAGCTGACGCCGTCCAGGCCAAACCGTACGGTTTCGTCTGCGGATCCCCCATCCAGATCATCCACCAGGATGATTTTTACTTTCTGTGCCATTTCAAGGACTCTCTTTCCAAAAGGGCGAGCATTTAGAAAAGCAGGATGTATCTGTAAAAAGTATCCTCCGGATTACGCCGCAGAGTCAAAGCGGTTATGGCGCCGAGGCGCATGCGGTCAAACCAGGTAAATGCCCCGTCCGGGAATCCCGGCGCCGGAATAGGGGTATTAGCTCTTGTCCGGGAATTGCTTGTCCGCTGGTCCGGTATTCTGCGTACCGGCTCCGCGGTCCGCTTCGGCCTGGGCGCGGGCCTCGGCCTGGCGCTCGGATTTATCGGCATTGAATATGGATTTCATGGCAAACCAGAAAATAAGGCCGACGACGACGGATGGCAGCAGGACGGCTACGTATTCCATTGTCAGTGCCCCTCGGGCTTCAGCAGCGGAAAGAGGATGGTTTCGCGAATGCCGGCGCCGGTGAAGAGCATCACCAGCCGGTCGATGCCCAGCCCGATGCCGCCCATGGGAGGGGCACCGTATTCGAGGGCCCGCAGGAAGTCTTCGTCGAGCTGCATGGCCTCAACGTCGCCGGCCGCCGAGCGCCGCGACTGCTCGGTGAGGCGGTCGCGCTGGATCACGGGGTCGATGAGTTCCGAGAACGCCGTGCCGCGCTCCATGCCGCCGATGATCAGGTCCCAGGCCTCAATCAGGCGGTCGTCCTTGCGGTGCTGGCGGGCCAGCGGCTGGGCGGAGGGCGGGTAGTCGTAGACGAACGTGGGGTTCTGCAGGGTCGGCTCGACGAGCTCACCGAACAGTTCCACGACGAGCTTTTCGGCGTCCCACGCGGCGTCGACCTTGACGTCGTGCTTGGCGGCGAGCGCCAGCAGTTCCTCGGCCGGGGTGTCCGGGGTGACGTCCTGGCCCACGGTGGCGGACAGCCCGGGGTACACGGACATCCAGGCCCAGTCGCCGTCGAGGTTGATCTCCCCGGCTTCCGTCTGGATGACCCGGCCGACGCCGACGGCGTCGGCCGCATCGAGGATGATTTCCTTGATCCGCTCCGCCATCACGAACTGGTCGGCCCAGGCTTCGTAGCTTTCCAGGGTGGTGAATTCGGGGCTGTGGGTGGAATCCACGCCTTCGTTGCGGAACACCCGGCCCATGTCGTAGACGCGGTCGATGCCGCCGACCACCGTGCGCTTGAGGTAGAGCTCGGTGGCGATGCGCAGGGTCATTTTCTGGTCGAACGCGTTCATGTGCGTTTCGAACGGCCGGGCGGTGGCCCCGCCGTGGACCAGCTGCAGCATGGGTGTTTCCACCTCGACGTAGCCCTGGCGGTGCAGGGTTTCGCGGATGGAGCGGGTGATCGCCGCGCGGGTGTAGACCATTTCGCGCGCCTCGTCGCGGACCATCAGGTCCACGTAGCGCTGGCGGACGCGGGTTTCCTCGTTGAGGTCTGCGTGCAGCACGGGCAGCGGGCGGAGCGCCTTGGACGCCATCGACCAGGTTTCGGCCATGACGGAGAGCTCGCCGCGGCGGGAGGAGATGACTTCACCCTTGATGAAGACGTGGTCACCGAGGTCCACAAGGGCCTTCCAGTCCGCCAGCTGCTCTTCGCCGATGTTGGCCAGGCTGAGCATGGCCTGCAGCCGGGTGGCCTTCCCGTCGGTGCCGCCCTCCTGCAGGGTGACGAAGCAGAGCTTGCCGGTGTTGCGGATAAACACGATG